>NZ_CP108495.1 GCF_041435435.1 Streptomyces sp. NBC_01241
ACGGCTCCGACGTGTTCATGGTCGTCACGTTCCAGGAGGGGGAGGAGACCGCAACGGTCGCCGCCGCCCGAGCCTGGGCCGCCGCGAACGGCATTGCCGAGGAGCCGCGCGGCGAGGAGATCGTGAGCGCGAACCTGATCTTCACCGACCCGGCCGACCGCCCCGCATGGGGCGAGCGCCGCCCGGTCGACCGGCCGACTTTCTTCTACGACGCGGCCTGACGAAACGCGAGGCGGGGGCCTGAAAATACCTGGTCAGGCCCCCTTCCCCGCTTTCAAATCAGGCCCAACACTGGTAATATTGAGCTTGTTGGAAGGGGGTGGCACCCCGACCGACACCACCACTCGAAACCCGGAAACCGCAGGAGGACACCATGTCCCGCACCGACCACCACCGCCGTCCCCGCCCGGTCCGCAAGGGCAACCCCACCCGCGTCCTCGGGGTCAACGACCAGGCCGCCGCCCGCGCCGGAATCCTGACGACGGCCGTACGGCTCGACGACGGGAACCCGCAGTACAGCCGGAGCGCGAGCGTGTGGGCGACCAAGCCCGGCACGCGGAAGGCGTACCAGACCGCCACCCACCGGGCGGACCGCGCCGCCGTTCGCGCGGCACTGTCCACCGCCGCGTACCGCCGCGACCCGGCCCGCCGCCAGGCCCTCCGCATGGAGCGCGCCCTTACCCCGGTCACGCGCCGCCGCGTGGACTGGGACATGAGCTGACACCCCGGCCGGGGCGGCGGATGGCACCGCCGCCCCGGCCCCTCGAAACCCGCCCGTTCAGCCAGAGAGAGGCCCCCGATGACCAACGCGACCGCCACCCCCACCATTCACGTCCGCGCAGTCGCCACGACGCCGCTGTACGGGGCCACCTGCGACCGGTGCCCCTCATGGGCCGGGAAGGTCACGGACGACCGCGACGCCCACATGTGGGACGTACGGATGCACGCGGCGACGCACCCGGACCCGACCGCCGGAGCCGTGTGGACGCCCGGCAGCGTCGCGCCCCGCCCCGCGACGCGCGGCCAAGAGGTCGGAGAGGTGCCGATCTACCGCGTGGTCTGCGACGAGTGCCCGCGATACGCGGGAGGCGGAGGCACCGACCGCGACCGGGTGACCGCGTACGCCGAGCTGCACCGGGACGTGCACACGGCCTACCAGCGGATGCGCGCCGAGTTCTTCAGCTCTCAGGCCATTGCCGCCCACCGGGCCGCCGTCCAGGCCGACCCCGGCCGGTGGGCCCACCGCACGTGGTGAGCGCGGCGGCCGCCGCCGAGCGGTAACCGGCGGCGGCCGCGCCGACCACTCCCCGACCGACCCCGCCGCGCGCCTGTCCGTCCGCCAGCCGGCCGCCGGGCGACGGCCGCACGTCTTCAGCGCCCCCCGGCGCGCATCCCGCACTCGGTACCTCTCGGGCCGCGCCCGCGGAACACCCTCTTCACGACAAGGAACCCGATGAACACCACCATGCCCGAAGCCAGTTCCACCAGCCTGCGCATGGCCGTCGAGGCCGCCCGCGCGGCCGCCAAGGCCGCCGCGCACACCGCCGCCCTGATCCTGATCGAGGCGGACGGCGGCCGGGGCAGCATCCACGACGGCTCGCACGAGCAGCACGGCGATACCTGGTGCGTGGTCAGGTCCGCGCACTTCACCGCGCACATCCTGTCCGAGTCGCACGGCGACCGCGCGCACGTCACGCTGACCGGCATCACCCCGGCCGCCTACGAGCAGATGCGGACATGGGCCGAGGACCGCGACGACTGCCGCCACGATCACGGCTGCGTCTGCCTTGACGACCCGTGGCCCACACTCGCCTTCCTCTCCGAGACCACCGAGGAATGCCGGATCGACTACCGCCGCGCCGACGAGGACGAACGCGGCAGCGCCCGCCTGGCGTTCAACCGCATCACCGTCACGCTCTTCTACGAGCCGGTGGCCGTGGTGGACACTCTGCTCCGCATCGCCCGATCCACTCCGGCGGCTGACCCGGAAACGTCCAGGTGAGACGCCCTTTCCGGCTTCCGAATCAGGCTCAATACTGGTAATATTGAGCTTGTTGGAAGGGGGTGGCACCCCGACCGGCACCACCACTCGAAACCCACGCTGGAGGACCCCATGGGCCGAACTATGACCGCTGCCGAGCGCGCTGCCCGAGACGCACTGAAGCCGTACGTGAAGGCCGGGCAGATGCGGCAGAGCGAAGTGAACAAGACCATGCGGGACGGGCTGCCGATCATCGAGCGGGTCATCCGGACCGAGCTTCAGCGGCACGAGTTCGGGAGCACCTTCTACTACGGGACGAAGGTGACCCGGGCCCGCAACGAGTACGAGGCCGCCACGACCGCGACCGCGCGGCACATGAAGCGGGCGAGGCTCGCCACGGCGGAGGTAACGGCAGCGGTCTACAAGGCCGTGCGCGCCGAGTACAAGACCGCCGAGGAGATCGAGCGGGAGGACCGCGAGGCCCCCCTCATGGCCGCCGCTCTGGATGTGGTCAAGGAGGAGGCCGAGCAGGCCGCCACCTCCACCCCGCAGGCACCGCCCGCCGCCGCCTGACGAGCGACCCGGCCGCAGCGCCCCGGCACCCCGCCGGGACGCTGCGGCCCCGCTCGGAACTGACCATCGCGGAGCGCGACCGCGCCGACAGGCCCCAGGCCCCCGGCGCGGCCGCGCCCCACGGTGGTCACTGACCACCACGGGCGACGAACCGTCGCCCGTGGCCGGCACCGTGCGCCGCCACATCCCAGCACCACCTACAGGTGGTGCCCCACCCTGCGAGAGGAACCCCATGACCGACCTGACCAAGCTGCCCCACACCGGGCTTCACGTCCCCCACGGCCGCTACACCCTCGCCGACTTCCAGCAGATGACGACGCCCTGCGGTATCGCCTACAACGCCACCGTCCACGAGGGGAAGCGCTGCGTGGGCGTCATCGAGAATCAGGGCAACGGCGGAGGCACCTGGTTCCGCCCGGCCACCGCCGCCGACCACCGGGCCGTCCACGAGTTCGCCGCCGCCTGCCGCATGGACGGGGAACCGCTGTCCGAGGAGGAGGTACTGGACCACCTCATCACCGAGCACGAGACCGCCCAGGAAGTCGCGAAGTGCGCGCGTCGGCGCGCAAGCCTCATCCGCGGATTCGAGGAGGACGGGTTGCCCGCCGTCACCATCGCCATCGGCAGCCCGCCGGTCTGGCTCGACCGCGCCGACTCTCCGTTCCTGCCCCGGCTCGCCCGCGACCTGAAGGCCAGCGACCCCGACGTAGCTGTCTGGGAATTCTGGACCGGCGACCAGTGGAAGCCGCTCAACCTCCCCGCCGTCACCGACTGAAAACCCCTGCTCAGGGCCCCTTTTTGCTAGGCGATCAGGTCCAAGGCTGGTAATATTGAGCTTGTTGGAAGGGGGTGGCGCCCCGACCAACGCCACCACTCGAAACCCGAACCGGAAGGCATCTGATGCCTGCATACATCGACGACCTCGAAGAGCCCTGCGACGACTGCGGCGCGGACGAAGGGGAGCCCTGCGACCCCGAGTGCGAGCACTACGACGAGGAGCTCCACGGCGGGTACACCCGCGAGATCGAAGCCCCCTCGCAGTACGAGGAGCCCGTCCCGCCCGGCTGGTAGAAGACGGCCCCCACCGGGGCGGCGGATGGCACCGCCGCCCCGGCCCCCTCGAAACCCACACCACGGAGGAACCGTGAAGTTCACGCTGGTCCACATCTTCCCCAACGGCACCGAGAAGCCCGTATCCGTGCCGATGCCCACGGTCGGCAAGGCCGCAGCCCTGGCCGCCCAGTCGCTCCTCGACAACCGGCGCGCGACCAAAGGGCGAAGCGCAGTCGTTCGCGGACTACCTGGCGACCCACATGCACGTCGGCAAGACCCTGACGCACTGGCCGTCCCGGTACGCCGCCCGCATCGAGTGCGCCGAGACGATCGCGGAGCCCGATCCGAGCTCGCTCCGCCTCACCAAGCCCCAGAAGCGCACTTACCTCGGTGTCGAGGCGGAGACCTGGGAAGTCCGCACCGGCGGCCCTCTCTCCCTGCGGACGATCTACCTCCGGTGGACCGCTGACGATCGGCACTGGGTCACCGAAGACCCGGTCATGCTCGAAAACGGGAGCTTCTTCACCGGTGGCGGCCCGCAGCCGCACAAGGCCGGAGACCTCTCCGCCTGGACCATGCGAGGAGACGGCCGCAGGGGCTCCTCCTGCCACATCCTCGTTCCGGATCGACAGCTTCCCCAGGACGCCCCCACGGACCGGCTCCTTCTGCCCGCCAGGTAACCGGCGGGCAAACCCCGGCGGCCCGCCGGAAGAGACCCCCTGACCGAAGTCCGGTCCGCCCTGCCGGGGCGGCGGTTGGCACCGCCGCCCCGGCCCCGCTCGAAACCCGCACCCGACGAGAGGAACACTCCTTGACCACAACGACCACGACCACCACGCCCACCCCGAAGCGCTACGAGCTCGGCACGCGCGACGCCAGCGGCCGCTACCCCGTCACCGTCGGCGGCCGCCCCGCCGGTGACATCCACCGCTTCCACGGAGAGTGGTACGCCCGGCCCCAGGGTCACGCCGAGGAGAGCCGCCACGACGACAAGGACGCCGCCGCCTCGCACCTGGTCGACCTGGTCGACTCCGGCGCCATCGACCCCGCGGCCGCCCCGGCCAAGGCCCCGGCCGCCGGGGTGCAGGGCATCGTCCCGTGGCTGTCCCCGCGCCTGAAGCCGACCCGGCGCAACGTCCTGAGCGCGGGCATCGCGCTCGCCCGCGTCGCCGAACTCGCCTGGCTGCCGGAGGACGAGGACGGCAACGCCACCGGCTACCCGGGATCTGACAACCCGTGGGAGCTGAAGTGCCGGTTGGACGGGAAGGTCGTCGTCCGCTGGTGGTCGCACCTGCGCGGCCGCAACGGCGACAACACCCCCCGGCCGGTGTACCGGCACGAGGGGTGCATCGACTTCGAGGACCAGGCCGGGAAGGTCGCCGCCCTGGTGGGCGAGCCCCCCACCAGTTGCCCCTGCCGGGAGATCAACCACCCGACCACGGCTGAGGACATCGAGAAGCTGCTGGAGCGCGCCGAGCGCGCCCGCAAGGCCGACGACGTCGAGACCCTGCGGCCGCTGCTGACGCAGCTGCTCGGACCCTGCCCCGCCAGCAGCGCCCGCGCCGAGTCCATGAAGACCTTCCTGCCCAAGCCCAAGTCCAAGAACTGACCGACCCCGACCAGGTGGGGCGGCGGCCGCGCCGCCGCCCCACCGCCCCAACGGAGAGGAGCGCGATGCCGCGCGTCACCCGCCAGCACACCGTCGCCCACCACCTGGTCCAGGGCGGCCTTATTGACCTGAAGCTCACCGAGGCCGCGCAGAAGAAGGACCGCCCCGGCCTCTACCGCGATGACGGGTTTTCCGTCCGCAGCTACCACGCGCCGGACGGCACCCTGCTCACGGTGGCCGGCGCCTACGGGCCGGACTGGGTCATGACCCGGGCCGAGATCCGCAACCGGCTCGAACAGCCCTACATCCGGTACACCGTCACCGACGACGCCCCCGGCCTGGCCGACCACGAGCAGCTCGTCCGCTGGGCCACCGGCGAGGAACTCCAGGCCCGCAAGCGGACCGCGGCCGCGCGCCAGGCCCCGCTCGTCGCCCAACTGCGCCGCCAGCAGAACGAACAGGACGCCCAGGACGCCGGACAGTCGGCCCTGTTCTGACCCCCCGGGCCGGGCTCGCGCCACACCCGGCGCAGGTCCGGCCCCTCCGCTCCCAGCGCCGGCGCCGGAGCCCTGCGCCCGAGGAATGGCCACAGCTAAAACGCCTGCTCAAGGGCCCCATTCCGCTAGACGATCAGGTTCAAGACTGGTAATATTGAGTGTGTTGGAAGGGGGTGGCACCCCGACCAACGCCACCACTCGAAACCCGTACGAACGAAAGGCAATACCCCGTGACTGAAACCCCTGAGAAGGGCGTCATCACCATCACCCACACCCGGGCGGAGGGCACGATTCTCACCGGCTCCAGCAAGGGTGACGGCATCTTCGAGATCGTCCGCGATCACAACTTCTGGTTCTCCCGGAACGTGGACGGCCTGTTCCTCAAGCGCTCCCGCGACAGGGAGGGCCAGACCTGGCGGATCAACGCGGCGGCCGAAGCTCTCCGGGCGGCTGGCCATGAGGTGACCGTCGAAATCGACGAGGACACCCGGCGGTCCTTCGCCGAGGCCGAGGCCGACCGCGAGGAACGCGCAGCGGAGAGGGCCGACCGGTTCGGCGGCCGCGCGGGCCGGGCCGCCGCCTCGGCGGACGCTCGGCGAGCGGCCGCCGATCAGCTCTCGAAGCGGTTCGAGTTCGGGCAGCCGATCCTGGTCGGTCACCACAGCGAGGGCCGCGCCCGCCGCGATGCCGCCCGGATCGACGCGAACATGAGGGCTTCGTTCGAGGACCGGGACCGTGCGGGGTACTGGTCGAACCGGGCCCAGGCATCGGAGAGCTACACCCAGCACCGCAATGACCCGTACCGCACACTGCGGCGCCTGGAGAAGCTGCGCGCCGACCTGCGCGCCCAGGAGCGGCACCTTGCGGCCGCGACCGCAGCGGGCCGGGACGGGGCCCGGCACGCCCGGCTCATCGAGGAGATGACCGAGGAGATCACCCACTGGGAGGACGTCGTCGAGAAGGCCAAGGCCGAAGGCGTGAAGGTCTGGGGCCCGGAAGACTTCACCGCAGGCGACTTCGTCCGGACCGGCGGCTCCTGGCACGAGGTGATCCGCGTCAACCCCAAGACGCTGTCGATCGCGTGGAACCTGCGACTCGCCCCGAAGCAGGTCATGACGCGGGAGGACGCCACCGTGCCCGGCTACCGCCTCGGCACCTTCACCGTGGACTACACGACCGTACGGGGCCGTTGCCCCGGTGAGGTGATGCGCGCTTTCCTCGCCGACGGGAAGGTCCCCGGCACCAAGACCGCGCACGAGGCTTCCGAGAAGCTGCCGGCGGGCGCGGTCCGGGCGGCCGAGGCCGCGAAGTCGAAGGCGAAGAAGCGCAGCGACCCGAAGATTCCCAAGCGTGTCAGGGTCGAGTGCGCCCCGGACCGCACCGCGGCCACCCTGACGTTCCTGACCGGGCGCAGCCAGCCGCACAAGGACTTCGAGCCGGTGACCCTCACGCCCCCGGAGGGCGAGAAGTTCACTGAGACCATCTGGGCGAACACGCTGCGGACCGCGGCGGCCGAGTACCTGGCCGAGCGCGGTTTCCGGTTCCGAGAGGCGGGGTGGAGCGGCGAGTCGATCCAGGGTGCCAGCCGAGCTATTGAGGAGATCCCGGCGGCCGGAGCCCGCGCCTGAAGCGGTCGAGGACAAGAAGCGAGCTGAGCAGGCCCCGGCCGTCGAAGGGCAGTCCGTCCCGGCGGAGACGTGCCCCATGTGTCACTCCGGCCAGTGGAACCCGCAGGCGCGCGTTTGCGGGCACTGCCACCACAACCCGGCGGCGACGCCGACGCCCGCGCCGGCCCCCGCTGCGGGAGTGCAGGACTGGCAGGAGGGCATGGCCATGGTGTTCATCGTCTCGAAGAACACCCGACGGGCCCGTAAGCGGGCCCTGTGGGCGATGACCCGGCGAGAGGCGCAAGCCGTGTGCGGCGACTCCCGTACGTCGGGCCGCTCGTACATGCTCACCTGGTCCGACCGCCCCGGCGACGAGGGGACCGACTGGGAATGGGTGCCGGACAACGGCAGCCTTGACCCGGTCCTCGAAGACCTGGGCATCACCCCGCGCCGCGAGTGGACCGCCGCCCGGGAGGCCGTGGCCGCCGCCACGGCGTAGCCGGTACAGCCGGGGCCCGACCGCCGAGACCGGCGGCCGGGCCCCGGCAAACCCGTGCAGACCAGCGACCCCCCACCCTTGGGAATCAGGGTTAAAGCTGGTATTATTAAATCTGTTGGAAGGGGGTGGCACCCCGACCGGCACCACCACTCGAAACCCGTCACCGGAGGCATATCCGTGAGCACCTCAGCCGAGCAGACGACCGCACGCCCCGCCGGCATCGCCCAGCGCTTCGCCGATGTCGTGATCAACCTGGTCCGCTTCCTCGGCCCCGACCCGTCCGCCATCGTCCGCAAGGGCCGCCCGCAGAACTGACCCACTCACCCCCGGGGCGGCGGATGGCACCGCCGCCCCGGCCCAGCTCGAAACCCGACCCCGAACGAAGGGAACCCGTGCTCACCCTCGACCACCAGACCGCCGCCGCGATCTTCGCCGCCGCAGCCGCCAGCCCGAACTGGCTGCGTACCAACCTCGGCCAGCAGGTCCGCGTGTCCCACGGCAGTGACGCCTACTACGTCGAGATCGACCCCAGCGGCCGCTACTTCGCGCAGATCACCGCGTGGGAGGGCTACGGCGGCACCGAGGACGTCCGAGGCGCCAACGCCACCCACGACCAGCACCGGGCCCTAGTCGCCCAGGCGAACACCCACGCACCGTAGACCGCCCCGCCGGGGCGGCGGATGGCACCGCCGCCCCGGCCCCACTCGAAACCCGTCCCGAAACGAGGAGGACCCACAACCCATGACCCACCCTGCTCCGTACACCTTCGACCCCAGCAACCTGACCCAGGCCGTGGACGAGGCCCGCGACCGGGTCCACCGCGCCGAGGCGCGTATGGCCCGCGTCGCCTGCGCGCTCATCGCCGCATCGGTCCGCGACATCCTCACCGACTACGACCCCGACCCCGCCGCACCGTTCGACGCCGCGACCTTCCGGCTCACGGTGAACCAGCACCAGCGGGTGATCACCGATGGCACCTACTGGACCGCGTCCGGCGAGGAACGCCGCATCACCGACCACCTCGACCTCTTCGGCCTGGCCGAGTGGACCACCGAACTCGACCACTACAACCGCGCAGTGTGGGAGCCCCTGTGCCAGCACGAGGGCAAGGAAGGCGACTCGACGCACTACCGGCTCGACCTCGCCCAGGCCGCCGTCCTCCCCGCCGAGATCCAGAACAGCGCCCGGGTCACCGAGATCCGTGACCGACTGGCCGCGTCGACCCGCGGGCCCTGGTCCAGCGAGGAGTTCGTCTACAACCGCGACGGCGGACTCGTCAGCGCCGGTGACCCCGACGCCGTGCACACCGACTTCGTCGTCTCGGACGCCGACGACATCCGGGTGGCCGAGATCGCCGTCAACCACGACGGACCCGAGGACACGGAGACCCCCGAGGAGGACATCGCCGCCACCCGGGCCAACGCCGACCTGATCGCCCGCGCCCCCGAGGACCTGGCGTTCCTGGTCGCCTACCTGGCCCACGTCTGCGGAGGCGAGGACGCCGAGGCCGCCCACCTGCGCGGGTACTGCGGCCACTGCGGCACCGCCCTCTACACCTCCGCCCTGGAGCAGACCCCGGCACCGCTGGACAGCACCGAGTGCCTCAGCCGCCGCCTGCCCGGCGGCCGCACCCTCCAGCTCCAGCACGTCCTGCGCACCTGACCCGCACCGGGGGCGGCGGTTGGCACCGCCGCCCCCGGCCCGCTCGAACCCCGACCGCACGAGGAGGAACCGTGCCCGGCACCCGCTACGCGCCCGACAGCGTCCTGATCCCCACCACCCCCGGGGCCCTCCTGGAGTGGGCCGCCGCGCACATCGCGCGCGTGGGGATCTACCAGAGCCGACACAGCCTGTTCTCCGGCCCCGGCCGACTCATCAACCGGCGGTGCTCCGTCGGCGGCGCCGTCGACATCGCCGCCGGCCGCGACCGCATGACCCCCGACCGCACGTACGACATGGACGCCATCGGCGCCGTCCTCGAAGAGGCGTACCGCGTCCTGGCCGACCACCTGAACGGTGCCCCCGTCCAGACCCCCGAGGGTGCCGACCCGAAGAAGTGGCGCCGGGTGATCGTCCACCAGTGGAGCCTGGCCCCCCACCGCACCGCACAGGAGGCGGCCGCCGCGCTGCGCGAGGCGGCCGAGTTCGCCGACGCCGCGCACCGTCTCTTCTGAACGCCCCCTGCCCGGGGCGGCGGTTGGCACCGCCGCCCCGGGCTCTCTCGAAACCCGAACCCACCCGAGGAGATCCCGACCGTGCACGCCAGCACCCTTTCCGCCGCCGACCTGCCCCAGCCCCGTGCCGAGGCCCGCGAGGACCTCGCGCCGCCCGCCGTCGGCCGCCCCGTGGTGGTCATCCCGTGCAGCGCCGGTAAAAGGCCCCTGCCCGACGGGGTCGACGAGCTCCCTGCCGCTCAGCTCTACACAGGCCCGTACTTCGCGAAATGCCTCGCGGCCGCCCACGCCATTCCTGGCGGATGGGTCGTCATCGTCAGCGCCGAGTACGGGCTGATCACTCCGGACACCCCGATCCGCCCGTACGAGAAGCGGCTGGACCCGCGGGCCGTCGCCCACGACAAGCACCGCGCCCAAGGCAGCCGCCATGGGCCGGGCCCTGCTGCACGCGCCCGAGGTGATCGCGCTCGCCGGCAGGGACTACGCCAACGCCGCGGCGGCCGTCTGGCCCCATCTTCTGCGCCCCCTTGCCGGGGCCGGCATCGGCACCCAGCTCCAGCGGCTCACCCGCATCGCCGTGGCCCGCGACCCGCGGGCCGCCGCCCTGGCCTACGCCGCCCAGGCCGCCGGGCGGTAACCGGCGCGGCCGCGCCGACACCTGCGAGGTCGCTTCCCGCCGCGCGCCTGCCCGATGGGGATCGCGCCGCCAGCGACGGCCGCACCCGAAGTCCCTCAACCCGGCGCGCAGCAATCCCTCCCCGCGCCGTCGTCCGCCAGCGGAGCAAGGGGCCGCCCACGCAACCAACTGAACCTCTACGACAAGGACCGATCGATGACCGAGACCGAGGCGGGGGGAGCCGACCCCGCAGACCTGCCTTCGGGTCGCCCGCGAGGCGGCCGAACTCGCTGTTGCTGCGGCCGACGAGGCGATGAACGCCGTGTGCCGCAGCCGCTCCGGCAATGCCGCCCGCCTGGAGCAGGTCATGCACGTGACGCACCGGGAGGCCAGAGAGGCCGAGGGATACGCCGCGCGGGCACAGCAGTGGGCGGCCGACCCGGAGATGCCGGACAGCGCGCTGAACTACTGCGCCCGCGGCGCCGTCGACCATGCCGTGCGAGCCCAGGCCGCGGCCGGGGTCGAGGTGACGGCCGCCGCGCTGCGGACCGCGCTGGAGCGCAAGCTCACGCCCCAGGAGCACGCCGAGCGGGAGAGCCAGCGGCGCCGCGAGGAGGCGGAGCAGGAGGCGGCCGAGCGGGCCGCCACCGGCATGGACAGCGAGAACCGCCACCTGGCCGCGACGAACGTCTACCTCGCCCAGGGCATCGTGCCCGCGCTCGGTTGGACCGCCGGGCACGTGCGGGTGCTGGAGGCCGCGGAGACCGGCCGCCTGTACTGGCTCGACGGGAAGGCCCGGAAGGCTGCCGAGCACGGAGTGTGGAGCGGCGGACGCCGGATCAGCCGGGAGCGGGCGCAGGACCTGCGCGCCGCCGGCTTCCTTGTCGCCGTCGACGCAGCCGACGGCGTCAGCGTGCTCGCGCTCACCCCGATGGGCCAGGTCGCGCTGGAGCTCGCACGGCTGTGCCCGGCGGGCCTGCACGAGAGCGACAAGGCGGCGTACGAGGCCCGCTACGCCCGTGTCGCGAAGCGGTACAAGCGCATGGACGACAAGAAGGCCGCCGCCCGCCGCCTCCCGGCACTGGCCGGCGGCACTGTGTGCCGCTACCGGCGCCCGGTGACGCTCGTCGAGCAGGAGGCCCGCGCCGTACGCGAGGCTGCCGAGCAGTGGGAGGACGAGGGCGGCTACTGCCCCGGCGTCGAGACGCCCCGACCGGCACCCGGTGCCCACACGGCACCCGCCCGCGCAGCCGCAGTCACCGCGAACCTTCCCGCGCAGGCACCGCAGGGCCAAGCCCTGCGGTGGCCGTTCGCCTCGGACGCCGACCGCAAGCCGCAGGCGCAGAACGCCGCCGGAGTTTCGCCAGCGCGGGACGAAGCCACTTCAGCGCAGCCGCGTTCCAGAGGCCGCCAGCGGACCAGAGTGACGGCAGGCGCCGCCCCTCGACGTACGCGCGGAGCGAGTGCCGGCTGGGGGCAGGAGACCTTGTTCTGACCTGGAACGGACCCAGGACCCGGGGCGCCTACTTCGGGCGCGCAGCATTCTCCTCGGCACCCGACTTCCCACGCATGGCCCAAGTACGGTATTTTTTTCAATGTTGGCTAGGGTGGCACCTGGCCGGCACCACCTGCTGCACCTCGAAACCCTTACCTACAGGAGCACCACACTCATGATTCCCAACGGCGTCACCCCTGCCGACGACCAGATCGCGGCCGACATCTTCGGCGTCAGCGTCGGCTACTGGCAGGACACCAAGCACTGGGAGGAGATCCGCGGCCTGAAGCTCCTCAACCGCGAGGGCAGCCGCCGGCGCCTCTACTCCAAGGAGCAGCTGCTGGCCGCGCGCACGGAGGAGGAGCGGGCCAAGGCCGTCAACGAGCAGCCGCGGTACGACCTCCCCCCGGTGCCGACCGAGGAGCACCCCGGCGACCTGCTCGACCTGGAGGAGTCCCTCTACGCACTCCCCGAGGACAAGCGCGTCACGCTGCCCACATGGAAGGGCTACCGCTACGGCACCAAGACGCGCCTCCCTGACCCCGACTTCAACCTCGGTGGCAAGGAGGTGGACGGCGAGGTCGTCGGCGGAGAGGACTTCTGGCGCCGGCAGACCATCCTCGACTGGGCTGCCGACCGCCGCGGTCGCGGCAACCCCAAGGGACGTCCGGCCGGCCGGAAGGAATCGCAGTCCCGCCCGCCGAACCCGCAGGCCGAGGAGCGCAAGGAGCGGGCCCGCCAGCTGCTCGTCGAGCACCCCACCACCCTCACCGCGAAGATGCTTGGCGAGGACCTCGGAGTGCACCCGGTCCACGCCGAGCGACTCCTGCGGGCCGCTCGTCTGGACAAGGTCATCAGTCTGCTGAAGACCAACCCGGACCTGACCGCCGAGGACGTCCAGCGAGAGACTGGTCTGCACGTCACCTCGCACGCCCGCAAGCTGCTCGACGAGGCCCGCCAGGCCGGCACCGACGCGCAGTGAACCCCGCCCGTCCAGCCCTGGCAGGATGAAGATCGCCGGAGCGGGACGAGCGGGGGAGCGGCAGCGTGAGCAGGGACACCGAGCGAGCACTGGACTACGTCGCCGAACGCAGCATCCTTGTGCCGCACGGGTGTCGGCTGTGGACCAGGAGCCTTACCACGGACGGCTACGCGAAGGCAGTCGTCACCGAGGCCGGACGCGAACGGACCGTACGGGTGCACCGGTGGCTGATGGAGCAGGTGCACGGCCCGCTTCCCGCACGCGCGATCACCGCGCATAGCTGCAACGAATCGCTGTGCGTCCACATCGACCACCTGTCGAGCGCGACGCAGCGCACGAACATGAGGCAGATGGCCGACCAGGGCCGTGCGGCCGGCCGGGCTCACCTCGGCTACGCCGACACCCGCGGCTCCCTGGGGCGAGCACAGGCCCTCCAGGCCGCACTCCGCGAGGGGCTCGACCTGGACGCGCTGGCCGCCGCGATGCTGGAGGGCGAAGCACGTCCGCTCGTCCGCAAAGCACTGGCCGGAGGGTACGACGCGGAGGCGTACCTTGCCGCCGTTCGTGCGTCCGACCCGAGTGCCGCGATGGTCCCGCTCTTCTCTGCGGACCACAGCGTCGCCGCTCCGGACGTGGAGGACGACGGACAGATGTCGTTGTTCTGACCGGTCCGCACGTGCAACGCGTAGGGCCCCGGCCCGGGATGGAAAACCATCCCGGGCCGGGGCCCTACGCGTTGGTGCGTCCTCAGCCCGCCGACCCTGGCGGAAGGGTCGCGTCCCGGAGGTTCTCCGGTGAGCCTTCCTGAGCCGGCACCGCAGGCGATCCACCAGGAGGCGGGAAGTCGTACGACTCCGCTGCCGCGGCCGTCTCTGTCGAGGGGGCCGCAGCGTCTGGCTCGTCGGCGGACGGCGCTGACGGAGCGGCCGCATCGCCCGTCGTCGCGGGGGCGGCGGCCGTCGCGGTGACGTCGTCGGCGGGATTCTCGGCGAGCGCTGCCACCGTCTGCTCGAACGACCTCTTCGCCGCACGGACCTGACCGACCGACATGCCCAGCCGCTCGGAAGCCTCCTGGGCGTGAATCTCCGTGTCGAGCATCTCCACCACGAGCGCGTCGAGCCTCTGCCGCTTCTCGCCCAGTTGACTATCCCGCTCCTCACGGAGCTTGGCGACGCGGCGCTCAGTCTCCTCGTCGAAGTCGTCGATCTCTTCCAGAATCAGGATCGCTGACTCGGCGATGCGAAGACGCTCGGCCTCCAGCTCCCGGAACCGCGCCGCCTTCTCCCGCGCGGCCTCCCTCGCCAGCACTGCCTTCGACCTGCGTTGCGGCTTCTGCGTCATGTGCTGCTGCACCTCCGTGTCGTGTGACTGCTCGGCTCATTCTGCCTGCCGCGGTCCGCCTTCCCATGGCCGCCCACTCAGGCGCCCCCGCGTGGCGGAGCCGAGAGCCTTTCCTGGGCGATGCGGCCGAAGATGCACCCGCACCGCCGATGACGGGACAAGTGGATGCCGGAACGTCAGCGGGCCCAAGCCTCCACGGCACCGCATGTGTCCGTGCGCCAATCCTGGCGGAAGGGTGCACGCCGCGCCGCAGGCGCGAGGTGCTCTGTCGCGCCGGCCGCGCGAGCCAGCCCGGTGCAGCGGGCCGTGCGGCACCACGGCCCGTGACGATACGGGGCGGTGATGCGGGGGAGTGCACGCGCCGCCGCACCGGCTCCGCCGGTGCGGCGGCGCCGGGGTGCGGCGGCCGGGTGCACCGGCGACGCTGGAAGTACCGCATGTGAAGGAGGGCGGGCCAATGCGGAGCAACTGCACCGCGGCCGCACCGACATCGTCGGTGCGGCCGCATCCACCTGCACGGAGCGAGCGCATGGGCCCGCACGTCGGTAGTGCACCTACGACGCACCGCCGCGAGAGCCACGAGCGGCAAAGCGCTGCGGGAGCGATACGCCACGTCGTCTCGGCTCAGCACCTGACGCGTCCACAGGTGACGCTCCAGGTACGCCTTTCCACAGCCATGTCCGGAGGACCTGACTATGGAAAGCCGCCAGACGAAGTCTGTGACCGTCCTGCTCTTTCAGCACGTCGCCGTCCAGCCTCACCGTGATCGTCGCAAGCTCCTCCACGTCTCGTCTGAACGCGCAACGCGCTTCAAGATCATTACGGTCACACCTCTTGCATTATGAATGTCCCAGGTAAGATCCACCGCATGATGACCGTCCACAAGCTCAGCGCTGGGGACGGGTATGCCTACTACATCAGCGAAACCGTGAGCGCCGACCAGCAGCGCGAACGGGGTCAAGAGCTGGGCGATTACTACACCGCCAGCGGCAATCCGCCCGGCCTCTGGATGGGCTCCGGCATCGAGGCGCTGGGCGTCTCAGGCAACGTCAGCGAAGCGCAGATGAAGGCCCTTTACGGTGAGGGCCTCCACCCGGATGCGGACCGCATCATCGCCGAGCGCATCGCCGCCGGAGACACGAGGAAGCAGGCGATGCGGGCCGCGAAGCTGGGCCGCAAGTACATGACGTTCGTCGAGAAGGACACCCCGTTCGGGCGCAAGCTCAACGAGGAACTGGAGACCTTCGAGCGGCTGCACCACCGGGAGCCGAACGCGAAGGAGCGGGCGGAGCTCCGCGGTAAGGCCGGGGCCGTGCACTTCCGTTCCGAGCACGGGCGCAGCCCTGCATCGAAGGAGGAACTGGGCCGGTTCATCAAGGAGCAGGAGAGCGGCAAGCAGCGCAATGCGGTCGCCGGATACGACCTGGTTTTCAGTGCACCGAAGTCCGTCAGCGTCCTCTGGGGACTCGGAGATGACGGCGTGCGCAAGCTGGTCGAGCAGGCCCACGTGCAGGCCCTCACCGAGACCCTGGAGTGGCTGGAGCAGAAGGCCGCGATGACCCGCACGGGCACCAACGGCATCGCCCAGGAGGACATCGCCGGCGGGCTCATCGCGACGCGGTTCCGGCACTACAGCAACCGCCTCGGACAGGCCATGCTCCACGACCACCTCGTGGTCAGTAACAAGGTTCAGGGGCGTGACGGCAAGTGGCGGGCCCTGGACGGACAACTGCTGTTCATGCAGGGCGTGGCCGCCAGCGAGCTCTACAACCAGCGCGTCGTCGAGGGCGTGTGCGAGCGTCTCGGCCTGCGCGCCGAAGCCCGCGAAGTGACACCCGGAAAGCGTCCCGTCATGGAGATCGCAGGTATCGGCCTGGACCTGATGGAAGCTCACTCCGGCCGGGCCATCTCCATCAAGGAGCGCACCGCCGAGCTGGTCGAGGAGTACCGCGAGCGGCACGGCTACGAGCCGTCGTCCAAGGCCCTGCTCGCCATCACACAGCAGGCAACACTGGACACGAGGCCGGACAAGGAAGCGGCCAAGCCGCTGTCCGACCTCCGCGACGACTGGCGCCAGCAGGCCATCGAAGCGTTCGGCTCCGCACGGATCGACGGCCTGCTCGAAACCGCCCGAGCGGCGGCCGCCCAGGCCCGGCCCAGTGCCGATGCCGTGCCGCATCTCGACATCGAAAAGGCCGCGCGGGAGGTCCTGGAAACCGTCTCCGACCACCGCAGCGTGTGGGGTCGCAGGCAGGTGCTCGCCGAGGCCCGACGCTGGGTTCTCCAGGCCACCACAGGCGCCGCACCCGGCGGTGATCTGGCCGACCGGATCACGGACCGGGTCCTGGGAACCCAGAGCATCGACATCACCCCGCCGGACCTGAACCCGACGTTCGCGCCGCTCACCCGGGACGACGGCAGCAGCATCTACCGGCGCCGCGAGAGCGAGCTCTACACGAGCGCCGCAGTCCTCGCGGCCGAGGACCGGATCGTCGCAGCCGCCCGCACACGAGTGATTCCCGCCGTGTCCAGCGAGGTGTACGCGGCGGTCGAAGCGGCATACCAGGAAGCCAACCCGAACCGCCGCCTGGACGCCGGACAGCGCGCCCTCGCCCGGACCTTCGCGACGTCCGAGCTTCTCGTCGCGGCAGGCATCGGACCCGCCGGCGCGGGCAAGACGACCGCCATGAAGGTGGCCGCCGACGCGGTACGCGCCAGCGGCGGCCGCGTCATCGGCATGGGCCCCTCGGCCCGCGCCGCCGCAGAGCTTTCCGCCGGTCTGGAGGCGCCCGCATTCGTGGTGCACGACTGGCTCGGTGCACGCGAGCGCGCCCAGGCGGGCAAGCGCATCGGACCCGAATACGCCCTCGGCTCCGGAGACGTCATCATCGTCGACGAGGCGGGCATGGCGGGCAGCAAGCGTCTGGCCGCCGTCATCGCGGAAGCCGAACGTGCGGGCGCGCTCGTGCGCCTGATCGGTGACCCCTTCCAGCTCTCCGCCGTGGAGAGTGGCGGCGCACTGCGCCTCCTGGCGAACACCACCGACGTGGTCGAGCTGGAGAGCGTGCACCGCTTCCGCACGCCCGGAGAAGCCGCCGCATCTCTGACCCTGCGCAACGGGGAGCCCGACACCGCTTGGACCTGGTACCTGGACAACAGCCGTGTTGTAGCCGGCACCCGGGAACAGATGATCCACCAGATTTTCGCGGACTGGCAGGGCGACGTCGAGGCCGGTCGAACCGCCCTGATGATGGCCGACGACAACGCCAGTGTCGCCGAGCTGAACGCGCTCGCCCAGGCATACCGGATGGGCGCCGGACAGCTCGACACGAGCCGCGCCGTGGCCGTCCGCGAGGGTGTCGAAGCCCACCGCGGCGACCTTGTCGTCACCAGGAAGAACGCCCGCACCAACCTGCTCAGGAGCGGGAAGGACTTCGTCAAGAACGGTGATCAGTGGATGATCACCAGAGTCCTGGACAACGGGGATGTCGAGGTCCGCCACACCGACCACGGCGGGCGCACCGTGCTGCCCGCCGACTACGTCGGCAAGTACGTCGAGCTGGGCTACGCGAGCACCGGCCACCGCGGCCAAGGCGCCACCGTCGACACCGGCAGCGGCCTCCTCACCCGCCGCACCGCCCGTGAGTCGGCGTACGTCCAGACCACCCGGGGACGCCAGGAGAACCGCCTCTACATCGTGCTCGACGAGGGCATGACGATGCGCGACGTGCTCGACACCATCGCCCGCAACAGCCAGGCGTCCGTGTCCGCCACCGAGGCCATTCGCGCCGAGCAGGACCGTGCTTGGGGCATCGGCCAGCTGTCCGCCGAGTACACCGACGTGCACGCCCGCGCCCTGTCCCTGCGCTACCAGAGCATGGCCCGCAACGTCCTCGGGTTCGGGGCCGAGTCGATCATTGCTGAGGACGCCTGGCCCGCTGTCGAGCGCGCGCTGCGCGACGCCGAGCGGGCCGGATTCGCGCCCGAACGCATCCTCTCCACGGCCTTCTACGAGCGGGATTTCGCGGACGCCGAGGACAACGCCGCCGTACTGAGCTGGCGCATCGACAACCACGTGGCGGAGGCCCGCGACACCCTGCGCCGCCTGGAGGAGCAGGGCGTCAGCCGCCCGCTGAAGGACCTCACCGACGCGCAGCTGGACAGCCTCGCGGAGCGCGCCGGTGAACGCCGTACCCAGGCCCTGGACGAGCTGCACCGCGCAGACGCCCGGGTAGACAGCCAGCCCCGCCCGGTCGTCGTCGACGGCCTGCCGGCTCCGGCCTGGCCCGGCCGGGAGCACGGCGATCTCACCCGCACGCAGCTCTCCCAAGCCATCGCCCAGGCGCGTCGTGACGGGCGGATGGCTGGCCGGGAAGGCGACCGGGAGGAGGCCCGTGCGGCAGCCCTTCGACTGGGTGCGCTGAAGGACGAGCAGCGCCTTCGCTCCTCAATGGACTGGCGCGACCGCGCCCGCGAGGAGTGGCAGCGCGAGCCCGGCGTCGGTCACGCGCACACCGCCGGCATGGACGGCGAGACCGTCGCCGCCGAAATGCGGACCAACCTTCATGCCCAGGACGAGGCACACCAGAAGCTGGACCGCGCCCAGGTCGTCGACCAGCGCGTACAGGCCGAACAGCGCCTGCGCCGACTCCTGCCCGACGGCCCCGCGCCGACCCCGGACAACACCGGGCCGCTGCCGGAGTGGCTGACCCCGCGCGAAGTCGAGCGCGACCAGCACACCCCCATGGCCTGGCTGGAGCACCTGGACGCCCGCCGCCAGGTCATCGACGCCCGCCTGGCGCAGACCGGCCAGGCCCTGGCCGCCGATCCGCCCGCATGGGCCAAGGCCCTGGGACCGGTCCCGTCGCCCGGCACCGAACTGCGTGAGCAGTGGGAGAGGACCGCCGCTCTCGCGGACGCGTGGAGGACTCAGCGTCAGCTGCGCGACTCCGAGAACGGCATCGGAGGCCAGCCCGTCGGCGGCCGGGACGCGGACGCCTGGCAGGTCCTTCACGACCAGGTCGCCGAGGTCGGACGCCGGGCCCGTGCTACCGAGGCCGCCGCCCGCCGAGGCGAAGCACTCGCCGACACCTGGACCGCCCCGGACACCACCACTGCCCGGGACACGAGCCCTGCGCCTGCGCCCGTCGCGGTCGTTGAGGAAAGCATCGAGTCGACGGAGAACGTCATGGAGGAAGGGGAGGACCTGGCCCTCGCGCCCGAGCCGGAACAGGCAGTCCAGCCGGAGGCCGTACAAGCCCGTGAGGACGAGCAGCTCCCCGAGCCTGCCGCCGAGGTGGACCGCGAGGACGTCGCCGAGGCAGTGGTCGAGCCTGCCGTCGACGAAGCACAGGCCGTTGAGGACGAGCCTGTTGAGGCGACTCGTGAGGACGAGCAGCTCCCCGAGCCTGCCGCCGAGGTGGACCGCGAGGACGTCGCCGAGGCAGCGGTCGAGCCTGCCGTCGACGAAACACAGGCCGTTGAGGACGAGCAGCTCCCCGAGCCTGCCGTCGAGGACGAACTGGTCGAGTCGGCCGACGACGTCGAGATGCCCGCGACCGCCGAGAGGGCCGAGGAGGCAGAGCCCGCGCGGCCCGAGGACACGCACGCCGAACCGCCGGCGCCGGAACTCACCGCTCCCGAGGAAGAGCCTCAGCACGTCGCCCCCGCGTCCGACGCGGAGGAGATCCGTGCCGACGACGACCAGGCAACCACCGAGGACCCCCAGCGCAGGGACGAGGAGGACCAGGAGGAAGCAGCCCCGGCCGTCGCCGCATGGGAGACGCGACCGTACGGCACCCTGTCCGACTCCTCGCTCTCCGAGGCCCTGGCCCAGACCGTCGAGGCTGCGGAAGCCGCCCAGGAACAGGCCGCCGCTCAAGAGGCACGCGCCGCGGAGCTCCTCGCCGCCATCGCACCCGGTGGCCCGGTGGAGCAGAACGTCAACGAGCGCGCCGAACGCGTCCAGGCCATCCAGGACCTGCGGGCGGCAGCGGGCCGTCTGGAACAGCTGAGCCGCCAGGCGGAGCAGCAGCGCGACCAGATGCGCGGCATCGAGGCCCGGCTGGAGGAGAAGAACCGGCTGGGCAGGCCCGCAGTGCGCGGCGACGAGCGGCAGCAGATGGAGACGAGCCTCAGCCAGCTGCGTACTGCGTCCGCGGACACGAACACCGAGATCGAGAACACCCGCCGCCAGGAGGAGGACAGCCGCCGGACAGCGGGCAACCCGGCCGAGCACGACAGGGTCCTGGCCGACTGGGAGAAGGCGGGAGGATCGCGGGAGGCGGTGCTGGAACGCACGGCGGCCGCGCGCCAGCGCCGCGCGGAGAACGCACTCGCGGAAGCCGGCACGGCCCGGAACCGCGTGGGCCAGCTCGACGGTGCCGCCGCGCAGCTCCGACAGGAGATGAACCTGCGCGACGGCCAGCCGTACACGCAGCGCGTCGCCGAGGACGCCCAGCGCATCCAGGTACAGCAGCAGGCCATGGCCGCCGAGCAGCAGCGTCAGCAACAGCAGCAGGGACCGCAGATGCCGGGGCCGGACCAGGGGCCGAGCCGGGGCACCCCAAAGGCGTAGCCGGACGTAGAGCGGCGCCCCACCGAACTTCGGTGGGGCGCCGCTCTACGTGGCGAGGAGCCGATCAGCCCTGCGCCTTGGCCGCCTCCGCAGCCCGTGCGGCCGCCACCATCCGGGACACCTCCGCCTGCGCCGGGTGGTGGGCCGGGGCCGCGAGGAACTCGGGGTCGCCGTCCATCCACTGCTCCAGGAGCTCGCCGTCCGGCTTGGGGCGCGGCGGCGGGTCCTGGTGAGTGCTGTTGGCCTGGCAGCCGGGGCTACCCAGGTGCGGGGTGAGCGAGTGGAGCGAGGTGAGCCACTCGATCTCGGCCCGGGTGGAAATCTTGGCCGGGTCGCCCGCGTACGTACGGACCCACCCCAGGAACAGAGCAGTCAGGTGCTCGATGATGTCCTCGTGCAGATGCCAGCACTTCGGCATCTTGGAGTGCAGCTTGGGGTGGGCCGTCAGCAGCCAGTCGACCCAGCCGGTCAGCTCCAGCAGCCGCGCCTCCCGCTCTGCCGGTTCCATCGCCCGCCACACCCAGCGGGTGATCGGCTCCGGCTTACTCTCCTCGCCGTTCACGGCACTCGGAGCCGGGGCCGGCGCCGCCACGGCGGTGGGATCAGACATCGGACGCCTCCAGAGCAGTCGGGACCGACTTCGTCAGCGACGGCCCGGGAACGGGCCGCGCCAGCCACTTCAGCAGGTCCTCGTCGCGCCAGGTGAGCCGCATGTTCACCTTCACCGGCGGGAGGTTGCTGTACTGCGCGATGGCCGTGAACTTGGGCAGCTGCATCAGCTCGTGGATCGGGGCCAGGTCCGTCTCGACCTGGGTGGTCGACGAGGAGCTCTGTCCGCGGCCCGTCGACTTCGTGGTGCGCTCCACGTACGTACGGCCGTAGATGCCGGAGAAGTGGCGCAGGGTCTCGGGGTCGCCGCAGCCCGGGAGCAGCATCCGCAGCCCCGAAGCGCTGAGCACGGTGTTGGCGGCGTCGTGCCCGAACCGGGTCCGCAGCTGCGACAGGTCGTGCCAGACGGTCAGCACGGTAATGCCCATGCCCCGGCCCGTGGTGAGGACGCCGGGCAGCTGCGGGTAGCGCAGCATGTTGCCGGCCTCGTCGACGAGCACGCCGAGACCGGGGGAGAGGGGGACGCCGGTCTGAAGGTAGCGCTGCTCGGCTCCGTGGATGATCGACGCGATGATGGCGGTCAGCAGCGGCGCGTACCGCTCGGCGTCCGAAGGGGCGGCGACCAGGCAGACGGTGGCGTTCTTGTCGAGCAGCTGCTCCACCGTGAAGTCAGTGCCGGACGCGGTGGCGCGCACCTCCTCGTCTCGGTACACCGAGGCGATGACGTTCAGGGTGAACTGGATGCTGCCGATTCCGTCGTCATGGAGCGTGACCCAGGGCCGGGAGTAGTCCAGAGCGACCTCGGGGTACTGCGGTTCGAGGACGGCCTTGACGTGCTCGACTGCGTCCTTGCCGAGGGCAAGCCACTCCCGGAAGGAGTTGATGCCGCCGCCGGTGATGTTGGCGGCGAGCAGCAGCCCCTTGAGGATGCCGCGGGCCTGGTCGATCCAGGGGGCGGCGCGCTTGTCGTGGCCGGAGGTGGACGCGTTGGCGAGCCACTCCGCCATCCGGTCCGCTGACTTGGGGTCCTTGGCGTAGTCGACGGGGGACCACCGGGCGGTCTTGCGGCCGGGGATTCCGGCCGGGGCGACGACGTACACCGGCCCCAGGTGCCGACGGCTCTCGTAGATCACATCGAGGTCCGCGGCCTTGACGGTGGTCACGACCAGCGGTCCCCGCCACTCGGCCGCGTTGCCGAGGACCAGGCCGGTCGTCTTCGTGGAGCCCGGGACACCGAAGACGGTTGCGCTGATGTTGGGCTCCGCGGCGAGGATCTTCTTCGTGAGCTGCCCCCGCCCGGCCGTGATCTGGTCCGGCCGGTTGGCCGGGTCGGGGTCGACGGCGAGTTCCTTCTCCGTCTTCACCCCGCCCCACTGGGCGCCACCGAGGTTCTTCTTGCCGCCGAAGGTCCGCAGCAGGAGAGCCACGACGACGATCAGGAGGACCAGGAAGACGGCGACCACGAGCCAGAACGCCCAGGTGGGCGGAGCCGGTTCGTAGACCGATCCGGGCCCCTGGCTGACGGTCAGCAGGATGGTCTCGGGCAGGCTCTTGGACGACGTCGCCCACCCGTTGCCCGTCACCAGCCCTGCCACCGGCGCGGCCGCGAGCACGATCGCGCTGGCACCGATGAGGAACCCGGCGCCGATGGCGGCCAGGAGCGTGCTGTCGTCCATGCTCTTGTCGCTAGCCACTCAGACCACCATCCGCTCGTCCGTCTCGAACAGGGCCTTCTCGGTGTGGGACAGCATCAGCTGGACCGCGTGACTGCCGCCGCCGCGGCCGACTTTCCACAGGGCGCGGCCGCGCTGGCCGGCGCCCCAGCTTCCGATCAGCTCGCACTCGGCATCAGTCAGGCCGATCGCCTCGCGCGTGATCTGTAGCGGCTTGGTGTCCTGGGCCAGCTGGATACGGGTCTCGCAGGACGCAATCAGGTCCTTGGCGATGGCCACTGCTTCCGAGCCGGCCGCGCCCACGGACTCGAAGTCCGAGAGGCGGTGCGTGGCCAGCAGCTGGATGGTGCCGGTTGCGCGGGACAGGCGAAGATCCGCGTCGATCTTGCGGACCATCGCGGCGCCACCGGAACGCATCTGCCGCCACAGCTCATCGCGCACGACAATCCACGGACGCTCGCCGGGCCGGTCGATCGCGGACTGCGCCCAGGAGGAGACACAGGTCAGGACCATCGCCACGGTCTCATCGCCGTACTGCTCCAGCGCGCTGATGTCGACGCTCTGGATCGGGGCGTCCCAGTCCAGGCCGATCGAGGTCTGCTCGTCGAACAGACCGCCCAGGTGACCGGTGATCATCCCGCCGAGCGCGGACCGCAGGGACGCCATGTGCTCCCGGGCGAGCTGAATGTCGTCGTCCCGGACGCGGAGCTCACGCGCCATGGCCTCGCTCGGGTCCCGGAGCTTCGCGTAGACCAGAGGGAGAGTCGGCACGCTCATGTTGCTCTGCCCGTACAGCTCACCGGTGACCTCCCGGACCGCGACGTCCAGGCACTCCTCCTCCTGTGGGCGAAGGTTCCGCTTCAGCTGAAGTTCCAGGAGCGCCTTCAGCAGGGTCAGCCGCCTGCGGTGAATCTCCTGGAGGCGGGCCTGGAGAACGGCCCGGTCCTTGATGTTCTCCAGGTCGTAGCCCAACGGACCCGCGTCCAGCGGGTTGAGGCGGCCCGGCAGGCCGGGGCCGAGCCGAACCGGCTCGACCCCGAGGTGCTCACACAACCCCTGATACTCGCCCTTGACGTCCCCGGCGATCAGCGTCCGGTGGCCCAGCGCCATCAGCCGGAAGCAGAGCGACTTGATATGCGCCGACTTCCCCGAGCCCGGGATTCCGGTGATCATCACGTTGGGGTTGGTGACGAGCCCCTCCTTGACCCAGGCGGCCGGGTGCGCCGAAAACGCCTGCATCGTGAGGGTGTTCCACCCCATGTACACGCCGATCGGCGGAAGGCTCGCCGCGTGCAGGAACGGGTAGATCCCGCTGGCCCGCTCGGTGTCGGCCCGGAAGACCTCCGCCTTCGCGAGCGAGGCGGCCCGGCCCGAGAAGGGCATGGCCCAGCCCTTCCGGGGAGCGATCCGCATGGCGGCTTCGGGACTCTCCAGCAGACGCGACCGGCGCAGCTCGCGCGCGGAGAGCTGCCGGGGGATCGGCACGCCCTCCATCTCGTCGAGGAAGTCCCCCAGACGGGACGCCTTCAGTTTCGTGTCGCCGCCGTCACCACGGCGGAAGGGGAAGCTCATCAGATGCCCACCCGTCGGTCGGGCAGGCCCTGGCCGAGCGGCAGGGCGGCGACGGTGAACGCGTCGTCCTGGGCGCCCCACACGCGCCGGATTTCCAGGCCCGCGGACGAGGCATCCGCCTGGAGTTCGGCGCACGCCGTTTCCAGCTGCTCCAGGTCGGTGACCGTGACGGCGATCAGCGCCGTAAGGCGGAGGACACCGTGGCCGCTGGCGCGGGCGATGTCCTGGGAGCGCGCGGTCATCGCCTCGCGCCGCTCGTCCTCGCTTTCCGCCCGGCCGGTCTTCGCCCGCAGCTTCCTTGCCGCGTCCCGCTTGGTCTTCTCGCGAGCCAGTTCCTGCCGCGCCTTCACGGGGCCGATCGGCTCGTAGACCAGGGTCAGCGAGCGCCGCGCGTTGCTGCGGGGGCGAAGCAGTGGCTGGAGGAAGGTGGCATAGACCTCGGACTGCGGGAACCCGCGGACCTGGTAGCTGACGGTCCATGCGCCGTCGTGCCGGTAGAGGCCCCAGACGGTTTCCGTCGCGGCCGGGCCCGCGAGCTCCGGGTCGACGCCCTTCGCGGCACCGTCCCATGTCGGGTCGTCCGCCGCGGTGTTGCGGGCGGACAGTGCCAGCTGTGCCTCGGGGTCAAAGGCCGTGCGGATCGTCTGGGCGACGCCGCGGGGCGGGAGCCATTCGACAACCTGGAGACCGGCGCTCGACAGAGAACCCGCCATCGCGTTGATCTCGCGGACGAGGACGGCGGCCGCGCCGATCTGGCCGCCGCCGGCGCCCTTGACGGCGAGCCGCGCGCGCGGAGCCGACAGGGTGATGGAGAGGTAGGTCTCGCGGATTGTGGCGGCCGGACCCGCCCCTTCCATCAGCTCGTCGAGCGCCTGGACGGCGACGGCCGGCGCGTCCGGCGAGGTGTGCCGTTCAGTCCACGAGCGCAGCGCCGCCCCGTCGTCGGGGAGGCTGCGCTGGTGGACGGAGATGCGGGTGATTGCCCCGTCCTCCTTGCACTGGGAGCGCAGGAAGGCAGCCCAGCCCTTGACGCGGATGTTCTGACGCTCCGTGTCGATCAGGGCGAGGCCCGGGAAGGTGACTCTGCAAACGGCCGTGTACGTGTTGTCGACCGGGTTGTGCATGATCCCGATCTGGCCGCCGAGCCCGTCGGATGCCTCCAGCAGGTGCAGCCGGGCGAGCCGGCCCGGCAGGTCCATCGGCTGGCTGCCGTCCTTGGTCCGCGGGGCGAAGGCCCCGGAGAAGAAGAGGTTGCGGTTTGTTGCCACTGCGATCTGATGCCTTACTGCGAGGATGATCCATTCGTCTGCCGACAGGCCGAGTACGCGGCCGTACGCGAGCAAGAGCAGTACGGCGGCCATGGGCAGGGCGAGGAACGCCGAGCCCCACGAGCGTGTGTAGATGGGGATGAGCGCGATGACTGCGGAGGACGCGACCAGGGCGAACCCCAGGCCGCTCAGGTCCCCCATGAAGCCGGAGCGTTCCGACTGCCATCCGCCGTAGAGAGCCGGTTCGGTGTTGGACACAGGGCATCAGCTCCCGTCGGTTGAGGTGGGCGGAGGCGTAGCCGAGACCCCGCGGTTCCCGGAGTCCGGCGGCCGGGGCGGTGGCGGTGCAGGCGTCTCCTGGGGGACCGGCTGCATGGCCGGCTCCGCCGGAGCCGAGGCTGCCGCGGGCGGAGAGCTTTCGCCGCCCCGGGGCGGGACGACGACGTGGCGGCCGCCCTGCGCGGGTGTGCCGAGGCCAGCGTTGGCCGCCGCGTTCTGGAACGACGACTCGGCCATGTCCTTGCCCATGGCCGCGACCTGGAGCCCGACCCCGGCGACACCGGCGGCCTTGCCCATGAAGCTGCCGCCCTTGGTGCCCTTCATTGCCTTGGACCAGAAGCCGCCGCCGCCCCCTCCGCCGTCGGAGGAGGTGGAGTTCTCGCCTTCGAGCGCCTTGGTGTAGTTGGCACCGCCGCCGGAGGTACCCGCTCCGCTGGGCGAGGGCTGGTTGCCGCCGAACATGGAGCTGACAGAGCTTCCGACGCTGCTGATCATTCCGGAGGCCGTGCTGTTCCCGTCCCCGTTGCTGGTGATCACGATGAACTTCGCCAGCACCGGCCAGCTGGTGCCGGCCACGATGAAGATGATCAGGCCGACGATCACGTTGCGCACGCCCTCGGCGGTCGACATCGCGGCGAACCCGATGCTGAAGACGATGACGATCGTCGGCTTCATCAAGATCAGCGCGATGATCGCGTTCCTTGTCTTCGGCCACCAGTCCTTCGTGGAGTCGGACATGGAACCAGCAAGAGCGATCGGGGTCATCGTCAGAAGGATCATGATTCCGGCCTGGCGGATCAGCATCTCGATCCACAGCGCGCCGATGGCCAGGATGCACAGGATCGAGACCACGATCACGAAGCCCACCGCGGTCGGGGCGATGCCGCTACCGGTGATCAGCGCGCCACCCGCCGCCGTGGCGCCACCGCCGCCGACGAGACCGGCGAAGAGCGTACCGAGCTGCTTCTCCATCGCCTTGGACGCGTCGCCGCCTGGGCTTCCGCTGTCGAACGTGTAGTTGATCAACGCCGTCGACAGAGTGTCGGACCAGTTCAGGGCTACCTGCGTGGCGAAGATGTAGACGCCGAGGATGACCCCGTATTTCGCCAGGCCGACAACGGCGGTGACCAGCGGCCCACCCGACTGGGAGATCGCCAGCTTCGAGAACTGCACCAACAGCATGAAGGTCGCGATGATCAGCGATAGTCCGGTGGTGATACCCAGCACCGGACCGATGCCGGTCTTCGACAGGTCGATGGTGCTGATCTCGTTGAAGGCTTCGGCGAACTGCTTCAACAACCACACCACCGAATGCCCGAGCATCGAGGCAGCCTCTTCGAGGGCGTTTGCCGCCATCTCGGAAATCTTGCCCGCCACCCAGTCCAGCGGCGTCTTGGCTGGCGGCGGGTACTTGTAGGCGGCTTCCGTGTTGCACTGCTGGAAGGGCTTTTTATCCGTCTTGACGCACTTGACTAGATACTCGTGGTATTTCTCGTAATTGGGTGCGTTCTTGTCGGCCTTCTTCTCCCACCGTTTCAACTCGTTGAGCTCGAAGGCGCGGGCGTCCTCCGGATCAGTCGATCCTTCGCCGATGCAGACCGTCATGCCCGCGGGGAAGTCCTCACAGTCCACGGGCGCCCGGCAGTTCAGCCGGTCTTTCTCGTTCGCTGCGTCCATGTCGCAGTATTCGCCGGTCTGCTTGTTGATGCCGATCCGCTCACCGTGGCTCAGCTCCTTCGGATACGGGTCCGGAGGCTTGGCGCCGGCGAGGGCTATTGACGTCCCCGAGTTCAGCACGATCAGGACCGCGGCCAGCAGAGTGACCAGCCGCGCGAGCTGCCTAGCCATCGGCCACCACCCTCCACCCGTCCGCCCATGCGTACTTGCTGGCCGGGTCGTAGGTGTGGGGGCCCTTCACCTTGGCCGTGTACTGCGGGTCGGTGGTGACCTTCCAGTCGTTGTCCTCCCACTTCAGGACCAGGTTGGTGACCTCGTCCTTCAGGGGGTTCGCGTCGGCGCCCTTGTCGCGGATGGTGGCATAGCGGTCGAAGACCATCCACACGTTGATGACGTCCCCGCTGGTGTCGAGCGAGCGCGCGAGGGCGGCCTTCACGTTGGTGCTGAAGGTGATGCCGTCGGGGGTGCCGCCGGACGGCGGCAGGCCGACGCCCTCGCGGACCTTGCGGACCTCGGTGACGCCCTGGTCGATGGTGCCGGGGGAGTCCTTGGCGGCGATGGCCGTCCACTGCTTCCGCGCGATCACGTCGTCCAGGAGGTCGAGGTCCTCCCAGTAGGAGATACCGGCCGACGTCGCGCCGAGCGAGGAGTGCTCGAAGCCCGTGCCGATCCCTTCGGCGTCCGACTTCGGCTTGAGCCGCGGAATGCTGGGCGCGTTGGCCGGGGTGAACTCCTTGGTGGCCGGCGGCGCCGAGGAGCTACTGCTCGATGACGCGCTGGGCGACGCCTTCGCGTCCTGCTTGAGGTCATCGTCGTCGGCGTTGAGCGTCATGACGCCGAGGACCCCGCCAGCGGCGAGAGTGGCCACGACCGCGGCCCCCATGAGGATGAGGCGTAGTCGGGCCTTGCGGGCCTTGCTGTCGAACTCGGCCACTACTTCCCCTGCGTCATCGAGTAGAAGCCCCACACGAGGCCGGACGTGACGCCGATGCCGATACCGGCGATGAGCGACCACACGATGGCGGACTTGCCCCGCGAGGCGAGCTGTGCGCGCTCGGAGTTGTGCCCGATCGCCACGCAGGCCCAGCCGGTGAGACCGCCCAGCACCGCCAGGGAGAGGCCGACACCCGCCGTCCAGCCGAGGATTTTTCCCGTCGGGTTCTGGAGCGTCCCGGGCAAGGACGGGGTGAAGCCCGGGATGACCGGTGCGTCAGCGGCGAGCGTGACGAGTTCGTGGGTGGTCTGGAGCATCTGGCTCATGATGTGAGGACCCCTTCAGAAGCAGGTTGGGCAGGTCGAACAGAAACGGAATTGGTGGATAGACCGGCCGGAACGGCGGCCGGAGGCAGCGGATCGCCCCATGTGCGGTACGCCGACGCGAGGATCGCCGCCACCAGGGCGGCGCCCGCTTCCGCCGTACGGCGGCCCAGGCGGTTGGCCTGGGCCATCCCGTGATTGCGGATATGCGGGTCGAACGGCACGGTGACCACGGCCGACACCTGGGACTGGAGCATCGTCGCGGCCGCCTTCACCGCCGCAGGAAGACGCCCCTCGCCCGATGTAGTCAGAGCCACGACCATGCGCTGAAGCGGCAGCCCCTCGGCGGATGCGGCCTTGACGGCGGTCTGGAGCGCGGCCACCCCCGGCCCGGTCGTCGGTGCGCACAGCACGGGGACCGAGAAGGGCAACGAGCACCAGGCGGCCGTCAGGCCGGGCAGGCGCTGAGTGCGCGCGGTGACGATGTCGTGAGCTATCGGGTGGGTGGTGTCGGCCACGGCTGTCTGCCAACCGCCCCCAGCCGCCAGCTGGTACCAGGCCGCCGGCTCGGCAGGCAGGTCCAGAGCGCCGTGGTTCCACTCCCGATGATCGGTGAGTACGGCCCACTCGCCACCCGGCCCGATCGAGCGCGAGGCGGCCGCAGCCACCTGAGCACGGGTGAACGGCTGGTCCGGAGGCACGGACGCCAGACCCGAGCCAGGCGTGTCGGGCCAGGACGGCCACGGCGACGTGAGGCGTGGAGCTGTGTCCAGCACGACGCTGGTTCCCAGAGTGGTCAGTGAACAGGCCAGCAGGCCCGCGATAGTTGAGCGGCCACTTCCGCCACCCGCACCCAACACCGGTACAACCAAACGGCTTTGGACGGGCAACGTCACGGCCGTCTGTGATTTCTTAGCCAACGCTCCCCCGCATTGCAACTGTAACCACCACGGCGGTCACTGGATGTGAACACGTGTCCGGAAGTCTATGCCGGGCAAGCGCAACACTAGTGATGCCCTTGAGGCGGACTGCGCGTCAATTCCTTTATGTGGCACGGCACTTGTTGCCATTTATGATCTTTAACTGTCTTTTGCCCGGATCTGTTGCGCCTCGTGAGGGTGATCCCTCGGCCACCCGTCTTACTTGCTTTGGGGGTGGAAATGCGATGTGGCAGGGTGACGTTGACGCCGCCGCGGGGGGTTCTGCTGAACGGGCGACGCGCTGACGGGTCCGGGCTTCCCTCGCGACGGCACCGAACGGCGCACGGCGTAGGCAAGGGGGAGTGGCTTGGAGGCCAAACGGGGGATCGCGCTGCTGGCTGCGGCTTTCGTCGTCAGCCCGCTGGCACTGGGGCTCGGCATCATCCTTCTCATCGCGGCATCCGACGATGACGACGGCGGTGGCGGCGGCGGTGACTTCGGCCTGGCCGGCGGCGCGCTGCGCGTGGGGCCGGGCTATGTGCCCGCCAAGTACGCGGCGCTCATCGAGAAGGCCGCGGCGGACTGCGACCAGGGCCTGCCTGCGGGAATCCTGGCCGCCCAGATTAAGGCCGAGTCGAATTTCAATCCCAAGGCCCAGTCCAAGGATGCTAACGGGAATCCGATCGCGAACGGAATAGCACAGTTCATTCCAGGCACCTGGGAGTCGTCGGGAATCGACGGAAACGGCGACGGAAAGAAAGACGTGTGGGACCCCGAGGACGCCATTCCGTCCCAGGGCAAGATGATGTGCGAGCTCCTGAAGACCGCTAAGAAACATCCGGAGTACAACGGTTCCCCGATAGAGCTCGCCTTGGCCGGATATAACGCGGGATGGGGCCGGGTGCAGCAATACAAGGGAGTCCCGCCCGAATCCTTCGCGGACGGGCAGACCTACAACTACGTCAATTTCATCATGGCGGAACAGTCCAAGCTGACCGCCCCGGACACATCCGGGGACCCCGAGATGTCAGGGGAATGGACGAAGCCTGTCAATGCCCCGCTGGGGACGCCTTACCACCAGTCCGGCGGCATGTGGTCCAGCGGCTACCACACAGGAATCGACTTCGTCGCCGGCATCGGAACGCCGATAAGGGCGGCCGGGCCCGGGAAAGTCGTCTCGGCCTCCCGAGTCAACGCTTACGGACGGCAGGTGATCATCCGTCACGCCGACGGCATGTACACCCAGTACGCCCACATGTCGCAGCTGAAGGTCTCGGCCGGAGACACCGTCAAGGGCGGCCAGGTCATCGGCCTGTCGGGCGCCGACGGCAACGTGAGCGGGCCGCACCTCCACTTCGAGGTACGCACCAGTCCCGACTACGGAACGGACATCGCCCCGCTGCCTTACCTGCGCAAGAAGGGCGTGAACCTCTAGCCCGCCGGCACCATCCGCGAGCGCGCAGCAGACCAAGCACCTACCCCCCGAGGAACCGCCGTGCACGACGAACACCAGCAGCTCCGGCCGTGGGGCACCGTCACGCCCGACTTCTGGGAGAGGGGACAGGCCCCGGCTTCCGGCACCGTCGCGAACCACCCCGTACGCCCCGCGGAGGCCGCCGTGCCTCAGCAGGCCGCCCCCTCGGCCGAACAAGCCCAGCGACCCCCCGCAGTCCTGACGAAGCCCGTGGTCGCGGAGGGCGCTAAGCCCGAGGCTGCACCGGCAGTCGTTCCCGCCTCGGCGCAGCAGGCCGCTGTGTCGTCCTCTGCTCCGACCGACGGGCCGCCAGCGGCCTACCAGGACCGCATCAACTCCGTCGTCGCCGCCTTCAGTCGTCCCGACGACCGCGAGGGTCTGGCTGCCGCAGTCGTCGAGGCCGAGAAGCTCGACCAGGAGTTCACCGCGCAGTACGGGCAACAGCACGCCCACACCATCCGCATCCGCGAGATCCGCGGTTGGCTCGCCCTTCTGGTGGGGCAGCCAGCCGTAGCCGCCCGCTGGTATCTGCACACCACCGGGCTCCAGATCGCCCTGCACGGTGCGACCCACGCGGACACCGAGGGCTCCGTACGACGCGCCGTCCACACCTGGCAGCAGGTCAAGGACCCGGCTGAAGTGGTGCAGATCGGTGCCGATCTGGCCAAGGTCGTGGCCGCTGTCCTCGGTGGCGACACCGACGCCGTCCGCTTCATCCAGGCCCGGGTCGCCCGCTACCAGCAGCCGCCGCAGTAGCCAGCCCCCTCCCACGAGAGCCCCCGGCCCAGCCGGGGGCTCTCGTGCGTCCTGGCCGGAACCCGCCAGTCTCAACCGCCTGTCGATCCAAGCCGCTTGACGTTTGTCGGGGTTCCCCGCCAAACTCTGAGTTGTCGGGGAACCCCGACAAGGATTGCGGAGGGTATCTGTGACCACCACCTACAGCCCCAACTACAAGGGCACGCAGTGGAAGATCGCGCAGGTCGAGCTGGACCCGGAAACCGGGACTCCCGCGAGGACCGTGCAGGAGCCGAACGAGCTCGCCGGCCCCACCGTCTACTGGCCTGACGGCACCACGTCCTACGTCCTCCACTTCAAGGGGGGCCACATCAGTTGGACCGTCGCCGACGAGGCCGACACCGCACTGCGGGCCCTTGAGGCCCTGCGCAGCGGAGAGGAGATCACCCCGGGCGCGCTCCGGGCGTACCTCCGCGACGTGCGGCGGCTGGAGACACGCATGACCGCCTTGAAGGAGGAGCTGCTGCTGTTCGCCCGCGAGACCGGGCCGACCGGCCGGGCCCGGCTCCCCTTCCGGGACCTCGGCGAGGAGCTGGGACAGCACCACAGCACGGTGGGCGAACGGCACCAGCGCATCCTCGACGGCGACACCGCCCAGTGGCGCGGCTGGCTGACCCAGCACACGGAGCGCGCGGCCCTGTACGCCAACGGCGGCGAGCTTCCCCGCACGCCTCAGCCCCAGCGCGAGCACGAGACCGGTGTCTACGACAGCCAGGAGGAGCCGGGGAAGGTGCTGGCCCGCTGCCACTGCGGATGGTCCGGCCCCGCCGGCTCCAACACCGTGACCGCCTCGCGGCAGGGGAAGGCCCATGAGGACGATCCGAACGCGTGAACCCCGAGGCTGCCGACTGCTTGGAGGCGTCGCGGCCGCCCCGGGGGCCCTCAGTCCCGCAACAACGAAACGAGGAACACCCATGATGACCGACCGTCCCGCCCCCGCGCAGGCCCTGGCGTTAACCGGCGCTCTCCTGGCGACCTGGGACGCACTGCACCCTCTGTTCGACCAGTGGTTCCAGGACAGTAGGGACGCGGCCAATAAGGGCGCCTGCGGGCAGCACCTGGTCTACCGGGACGGCACGCCCGTCGGTGAGGAAGCCGAGGGGGACGACCGCGCGGGCCAGCCCACCATGACCGCCACCCGCCTGGGCTGGGTTAGCGCAGCACGGCACGTGGCCAGCTACTCCGCGGGCCAGCTGACGGGGACGGTCCTCCTCACCCGCGGGCTCGGCTACCGCGTACCCGCCTCGGCGCTGGTCGTCGGTGCGGGGATCAACGCTCTCACCCACCTGGTGATCGACAAGCGCCAGCCGCTGCTCTGGCTGGCAGCCAGGGCGGGGAAGGGCGGATACGTCGACCACTGCACCGTCGTGCGGCGCCTCGATGAGGACGGCGCGGCCCGAGCGGAGGAGTCGGGCCCCGGGACCGCGCTTTTCGAGCTCGATCAGGCTCTCCACCGCGCCATCGGCGCCCTCGCCGCCGTCACCACGACCTGGCTGACCATCCGCTCGCTGAAGAAGGGACGTACTCGATGACCGAGGACCTGTGGAGCCTTCTGCGCTCGACGTGCGAGGTGCAGCGCATGGGTGACGAACTCCGCGTCAGCGACGCCGCCGGCACCACCACGCCCGAGCAGGAACGGGAGTACCGGCTGTGCCGCGCCGCGCTCGCCCAGCGCCACCTCGCGGCCGCCGGCACCACCGGCAGCGACCTCCAGGAGGCGCGCGAGGATGCCGAGTTGACCGCGAGCCTGCTGTGGAAGCACGACGCTCTGCATGGCAGTCACCGCGGCCCGCTCCCGGCGACGCATCCGGGCTGGAAGGCGTCCAACCTCGGCGACTACGTCGGCCAGGAGGCCGACGCGGCGGGCCTGAATCCCTGCTGACCGGCTTCCCGTACGCAGAACGCCCCCGCCGGTCGGCGGGGGCGTTCTCGTTGTGCTGACTACGCCTGGGGGGACACCAGTCCCCGGGCCGGATAGGGGTCATGGACCTCGTGGAGCGGCCGCACATTTCCGGTGGGGGTTATCGGGATGCTCGCCCCGTGCATCCACCGGTAGAGCTCCTCCCCGCGGTGCAGCCCGTAGACGTACCGGACCTTGCTGCCGTCCGGGAGCGGGCTGTTCAACAGGCTCAACAGGTAGGTGATGAGTTCTCCCCCGCGTTCGGCGTTGACCGTGGCGGCCTCGTGCCACGGCTCCTCGTCGCCGTCGATCTGGAGCATGATCCGCGCAGGCTCGCCGTGCTCGACATCGGTCCGCTTCTCGCCGTTCGGTGGTCCCCACAGGTCGACCGCAACGATGCGATCCGCTCGTACAAGGCGATCCGTGGACGTGCGGACCCAGGTGTTCACCATTGCCGACATGCTGCCTCACTCCCCGCGTGCACCGAACAACCGGGCAATCGCACCCACTTGGGAACGACAGCCCAGAGTGGCGCGATCTATCCCACACCACTGTCTGTTTTCTATCACTGGGTAAAGACACCGGTCCTGCGGGTTTCTTCCTGGGATGGCTTACTGACCTCGTCCATCGCGGGGGAGACGCGTGGAAACGGCGGCGGCCCGGCAGGAGGATCTCCTGCCGGGCCGCCGCGAGCGGATGGTGCTCAGGGGGACGGCTCGTCCAGCTCTGTCGCGAAGGCGACGAAGTTCGTCCAGGCGGCACGGTCGAACTCGAAGGTGCCACCGTCGGGGTTCTTGGAATCCCGTACCGCCATCTTGCCGGCGGGGCCGGTGGCCAGGCGTCGGGCCTGGACGCACTGGCCACCCTGGTTGTCGCTGTAGCTGGAGGTGAACCAGTCTCCGGTCTGCGGGCCGTCGTCCCGGTGGGCCATGTCAGAACTCCTTGATTGCCTTGTGGATCATGCTCACGGACTCCGTGTGTCCTGGAGCGGCCGCTTGCAGGTCGGTGAAACTCTCGTCGTATCGGTCGGTGTCGGCGGGCCTGCGCAGAACCCAGGCGTCGGCGCGGTTCTCCAGGTAGACGATCGGCGGGAACGGGGAGCGGTCACCGAAGCGCAGGATGGTGAAGGCCCCGTTCATGCCGGGGTGCGCGCCGAGGTCGAAGGGGACGACCTGGATGCGGACGTTGGGCAGGGAGGTCGCGAGTTCGGCGATGTGGCCCAGCTGCTCGCGCATCACCTCGGCGTTGCCGACGCGTCGCTTCAGCACGGACTCGTTGATGATCGCGGTGAGCCTGAGTGGGGAGTCGTCGCGGTGCAGGGCTTCCTGACGCGTCATCCGTACGGCTACGAGCTTGTCGATCTCGGCAGGGCTGAGCTCCTGTGTCGGGAGCGGCAGGGCCCTTACGTACGCCTCAGTCTGGAGCAGGCCCGGGATGAACTCGTTCTCGTAGTTGTGCACCGCGGCGGCAACGGCCTCCTGGCCCAGGTACGCCTTGAAGCCGGGGCTGATGACCGGGGCCAGCTCGCGCTTCTGCCACCAGTCCTTTTTCGTCTTGGTGACGGTGGCGTAGCCGACCAGGGTGTCGCGGTGCTCGGTGTCCGCCCCGTAGATGTCGCACAGCGCCATGACGTCCGCCGGCTCCACGATGCCGTTCTCGGCAGCTTCGAGCCGGTTGATCTTCGACGGGCTGACCACCAGGCGCTTTGCCACCGCCGCCGCGGTCAGTCCCGCCGCCTCCCGCAGGCCCCGCAGCTCGATCGCCAGCTGGAGACGGCACAACGCAGGTGCTGCCGACCCTGCTTCTTCACTCATCTCGCGTCCCTTCGTCGAGCAAGGGCCAGTGTGTCGGTCGCCCTTCTGCCACGGCAAGAAATCTTCTGCACCGGCGCGATGAATTCTGCCAGTCCGTGAACATCTGTCAGGACCGCCTCCATGTACGGGTGTTCGAGCGTCAATGCTCCGCGCAGAATTCTGCGGGAAGGGTATTCACGGTATCGAATCTGGTGGCATCCTGGGTCGGGTCACCACAGAACGCGCTCGCCCCGCGACTCCAAGTGATCTTGACCCCGGGGCTGCCGCGTACGTACCGACCGGGAGGGAACCCGGATGTCGAAGCCCAGCCAGGTCGCCGAGGGGCGACGGTTCGAGATTCCCGTCAGCCACGAGCTCTTACGCCAGCTCCAAGGCGCGCTGTGCATCAGGTGCGGAATCCAGGGCGGTCAACTCTTCCCTGACGGACGTGCGTTCACCGTCTCCCCGGGCGACCGCGACCCCATCGCGTGGGACGTGCGTGCGCACGCGAAGTGCGTCGGGGCTACCCGGTGACCGCCTCGGACATCGGCCGGGCGTGCTGCCTCGGCGCCCTCAGCGCGCGACTCCCCGCCGGCCTGCTGGGCGACGCCGTGGCCATACCGGCCTCTCTCGGCGACAGCGTGCTCCACACGCTCGATGCCCTCTACCCCCAGCTGCGGCCCGCCGTCCTGCATGAGCTGCCCCGGGCGCGTACCTACCTCTTCACCGAGCCCGGACAGGGGGGTGTCTGGGGTGAGGACGTCTGGACGCTCGACGCCGGAACCTGGCTCGCCACCCCCCACCAGCTGAACGGCTCCTGCGGAGACCTGAAGGTCTGGCGCCACCGGCCGGAGTCCGGGGGCCGCGTGCTCCCCGTCACCGACCTGCGCCGAGCGATGCGCCTGGCCGCCCCCGCCCTTCGGTGGCGCGCTACCGGGACGCCCGTCCAGCACAGCAATCCCGGAGGCACCCCGTGACGCCAGTATCTGCATCCGCCGCGAACGGCCCCGACAGCAGGGTGTACGTGTTCGACCGCGCCCCCACCGTGCCCGCCCTCGCCCGGCGTCGGGTCCGCGCCGCCCTCACCGATTGGCAGGTCTCCCCGGAGGACATCGACACGGCGGAACAGGTGATTGCCGAGATCGCTACGAACGCGATCGAGCACACCGAGTCCCGCCGTATCCGTCTGGAGGTCGAGCGTCACCCCGACGAGATCCAGGTCGCCGTACGCGACAGCGGCCCCCGGCCGCAGACCTCCCTCGCCGCGCGGACCAACGCCAACGCCGCCCTCGAAGAGGGCGGCCGCGGCTTGCTCCTGGTCCACGCGCTCGCGGCGCGGTGGGGCGCTGACCCCACTCCGGGAAACGGGCTGCGGGTCTGGGCCGCCATCCGGCCGGGAGCCCCGGAGTGACCACCCCGCTCGCCGCCGGTGGCGGACGCCGCCGCCCCCTTCACCTCCTCCACTCACGGGAGTTGTTAATGTCCCGCCCGCTCATGCCCGCGCCCCCCACCCACGTTCGGCGGACGCCGGGCCCGCCGGTCGACCTGCTCGCCCGCGTGGCCCAGCGCCTCCGGGAGGTGAAGCCGCTGGACGAGATCCTGGACGACATCGGCGACGTGCTCGGGAACCAGGCGCCACCGGCCGCCGAATGCGAGGACCTCGACCAGCGGCTGCGAGCCGACCTCATCAGGCTCACCCGGATCGCCCTGGCCGCGAGGGACGAGGACCCCGAGGTGTCCGCCCTGCTCCAGCGCACTGACCGGCTGCTGGCCGAGGACGTGCCAGCCGACTACCAGCTGACGCTCGGGTCTCTGCGCCGGATGGCCAGCACGGCCAACGACCTCCTGGAGCGGCTCACGGAGACCGGCAGCATAAAGGAGGTCGCGTGAACACCCCGCGCCAACTCACCTGGAACGGATGGCACGTCCCCTTCATCGCCCCCTGGAGCCGCGAGACCCCCCGGGCCGGCACAATCGTCCGGGCCCCCCAGGGGACCGGGATTGCCTACGCCGACGAACTCGCTGCCGCCGACCGCAGGAACGGCACCCTGTGGGTCCGCTTCCCGGCTCTTCGCGGAGCCGGGAAACCCAACCTGGCCGGGGTCCACCCGCTGCGCCAACGGCAGGCGATGAGTCACCTGCTGTGCCAGGTCTGCGCGAAGTCGACGTACGACGACGCGTTCAGCCGCCGGGGCGGTCGGCACCTCTTCCTCGTGCGAGCCGATAAGGGGCAAGCGATCCGCGAGGGCGAGACAACCGCGACACCGCCCATCTGCGACCCCTGCGCCACCGAGTCCGTCCGCGCCTGCCCCGAACTGCGCAAGGGGTATACGGCCGCCCTCGTCGAGCGCCCCCAGCCCTGGGGCGTGGCCGGCACCCTCTACGACCCGCGCACGCTCAGGCCGATGCCCGCGCCGAACACCCGCGACGGCCTCACCTTCGTGAGCTACGAAGACCCCCAACTCCCCTGGACCCTCGCGGCCCGCGACGTCGTGACGCTCCTCGGCTGCACCACCGTCGACCTCGACCGCCTGCTGGCCCACGGCGCCACCGCCTAGGACTTCCCGCACCCGAACCCCTCAAGGAGAGGCACCCTCATGTCGGAGACCACCGCGCATCCCGCTGTTGCTCAGTTCGGCATCCCGCGCCAGTCGACCGCGCCGGTCGAAGGCCGAGCCGAGGCCGAGCAGGTCGCGGGTACCCCCGCCAGGTGGGAACTGAAGAAGGACCGCGGCAGCACGACCGTGTGGAAGGTGACCGGCCCGACGGGGCAGTGGGCCCTGAAGATCGGCCGCAGCGAGGACGCGGCCGTCGTCGCCCGGGAAGCCGAGGTTCTCCGGCACATCGCCACCGTGCCCACGACGTCGTACGGTGCGCGTTCCAAGAGCGGCAGGACCTCCGACAGTGCATGGCAGCTCACGCCCTGGCTGGCCGGTCCGTCGACCTGGGATGCCTTCCGTACGGTCCGGGACGGCAGCGTGGACCGGTCGCAGGCCCTCGCGGCCGCCGTGGACCTGGCGGCCGCGGTCAGTGCACTGCACCAGAGCGGATGGGTGCACGGTGACGTCCAGCCCCACCACGCCATCCACGCCCAGGGCGGCGTGCGGCTGATCGGCTGCTCCTGGGCCTGGCACCTGAAGCTCCCGCCCTCCTACGCCTCCCACAGTGGGCTGCTGCACCTCATGTCCCCCGAGCTGATCCGCCGCGTGGAATCCGAGCAGAGGCCGATCGCCCCCAGCCAGCCGGACGAGACCTATGCCTTGGCCGCCGGCCTGTGGTGGGCGGCCACCAACTCGTGGCCGCTGGACTACACCCATCTGGGGATCGACCCGGCGACGTTCACGGCGAAGGGGCTTCGTGAGGTCCTCGTACGCCGGTGGCCTCCGCTCGGACGGATCTCCGCGTGGCCGCAGCTGGAGGAAGTCCTGCGGTCCGTGCTCACTGCGCGGCCGAGTGAGCGGCCCTCGGCGCTGCACCTGGCTCAGTGGCTTCGGTCCTTGCCGTCGTAGCCGTACACATCACCGCGCACGACTGAGGGGCCCGATGATTCGTCGGGCCCCTCAGTCGTGCCGAACCACACCCCTACGCCAGCGCGGCCTCCTTCGCCGCCTCGCTCGCGTCAGCCGATCGCTGCTGCCCGATGGTGAGCTCTTCGTCCTCCTGGCGCTCCCGGGGAGCGTCCGGGTCGAGCGCCTGGGCTTCCGCGGCGTGGTGCTGCGGCGCGGGCTCCGGAGCCGCGGCGGCCGCCGCGCGGCGAGCTCGTTCGGTCTCTGCCTCCGTCGCCGCACGTCGCAGCTCCGGCAGTAGCTGCTTGACGGCGGTACGCACCGCACCCGCCTTCATGAGGCCCTCCTGCTTTCCGTCGCCGTCGAGACCCAGCCCCGCGGCCTGGCCCAGCGCCATGTTGGCCCGGTAGGCCGCGCCGTTGGCCACCTGGGCGTTGGTGTCCAGCACTCTCAGGTCACCGGCGTGAATCTGTGCCACCAGGGCGTCCCGGAGCTGATCCTTCTTCGGCTTGCTGCTGGAAGCACCCAACGGCTGAACCGGCTCTGGCTGGACGGGGGCGGCGGCCGGGGAAGGCGCGGGTACCGGTGCCGGGGGGCCTATCGGACCGGCAGCTGCCCCGCTCGGTTCCGCTGCGACCGGGGCGGCGGAGGCGATCGGCACATGCCGGGCCGGAGCGGGACCGGGCTCTCGCGGTGCTTGGGGAGCGGGCACCGGGCGGGGCGTTTCCCTCGGAACAGGCCGGGGCTCTGCTCGCGGCGTTGTCTCCTCCTCGTCCGGCTCCGCGCCCGATGCTGTGACCGGTGCAGGGAGCGGAGTGCGGGAGCCGGGGGCGCGGACGTACTGCAAGGTGTCGTGCAGGTCCTTGCGCCACTGCTTCCACATCTCCCGGGGGTAGCCGATGAAGGGCACCCACAGCAGCAGGCTGTAGCCCCGCTCCGCGTTCTTCTTTTTCTTCTTCGGGTACTTCCCCAGGACCAGCTGCTCGACCTTCTTGAGCAGGGACTCCAGGAAGATGGCGTACACCAGGGGCGGGATGACCGCGACGAGCCGGCCGCCGAGGGTGGGCGACTCCCCCGGGGCGTGGGGGGTGTGCAGCAGGTTCATCACGGCCGAGGCCACGATGAACCCGACCAGGTAGAAGCGGGTCAGCTGGCTGGACCGGGCGGTCAGCGCCTCGAACAGCCGCAGCAGCGATAGGCCGAGCGCACCGGCGTCCAGCAGCAGCGCGAAGCCCGTTGCTGCGGTCCACGAGCCTCCATTGCGGTCGAAGGCGTACGCCTTCTGTGCGCCGAAGGACAGCCAGGCCGCGATGCCCGCGATGCAGAAGATGATGATGAAGGAGACCGAGAGGCTGATGACGGCGAGGCGACGGCGCCAGGTCTTGCGCCGCTCCTCCGCCAGCTTCTCGCGGTCCTCCGCGGACAGCTTGTCCTGCTCGCGCGTACGGCGGGAGCGGAGTACCAGGGCCACGATGCCGAAGACACAGAGCGCCGCGAAGCCGATGCCGGCAGGCAGCAGGAACTTCTCGTCCATCATCCTCGGGAACCCTTCTCCCTGTTCGCGGCCGGGGCCTCGGGCGGGATGGGCCTGCGGCTGATGTCCGCCGCCTGGTGACGCATGGACACTCCGATCATCGGTTTCTGGGGCTCGGGCTCCATAACCCTAGGGCGCGACACCCACAGCCCCTGATACCGCAGCATCCTCCTCCAGCTCCGCAGTCCCGGCGGCTTCTTTTCGGTCCGTCCGTCACACGGATGCGGGACCAAAGAAGTCGGTTTGGGTGCTGGTCGTACAAAAACCGGCGTCTAGCCCTTCCCGGGCAGTCCTGCCTCGGTACCCTCCGGGCCATGGACTGGACGATGAAGAACCCCCTCCCAGCCGAGGGACGAACAGTTGGGTTCGTGGGCAAGGGCGGGGGCTCCAAGTCGACGTCCCTGATCCACTGCCTGCGCTACTGGGGCGTGATGGGCATCCCTGCTGTGGGACATGATGCCGACGACTCCGACAAGAAGGCCGACGGCTCCTTGAAGGCGTGGGCCAACATGCTGCCGGTCACGGGCCCAGGACTCGGCTCTCCCGTCTACGGAGTGCCTGACGCGCCCTCGCTGGCAGCCGAGGTGAACCGCCTGCGGTCGCCCCACGGCATCTCGGCGATTGACACCAAGGCGTGGGAGAACGACCCGGCCAATCTCCACTATGCGACGATCCGGACCTCCGATTTGCTGGTCCTGGCGCTCTACCCCAGCGGGATGGAGACCTATCGCGGCGGTTCGATCCTCGGGGCCATGGACACGGTCGAAGGGATGACGGGGCACCGGCCGCGGCTGGTGTGTCTCCTGACCCGGTTCAACCCTCGTTCCAGCTCCGTCGACGAAGTCCGTAACGAGCTCGAAGCGGACGGACTGCCTGTGCTCAAGGCCCAGATCCCCGCCTCCGAGGACAAGCGCACCGGCCTTGCTCACAGCTTCGGGAAGATGCCCCGCCTCAAGGCCGACTCCCCTCTTCATCAACTCGCCAAGGAACTCGTCTTGGAGCTCGCCAAATGACAGCTCGTCCCAGCATGACCCGCAGCCCTCTGCGGGACGCCGCCGCCAAGGAGCCGGTGAAGGTCCCTGGCTTGGATGCCAACCGCTTCACCGGAACCAACGTCATCAACCCCGCTGTGGCCATCAAGGGGTCTCCGCAGGAGCGGCTCGCGCAGGTCACCGCTTTGCTGAAGGAGGCCAAGGAGAACGGCGAGGAGGCCGTCGCCGACATCAAGGCCGTCGGCGCGGTCAACAAGGGGCTCCTCCTGGCCTACGCCAAGGAAGAGGACCTGTGGCAGCACTCGGGGCACGCGAAGTTCGAGGAGTGGGGCGCCGAGGTCCTGGAGATCAGCACGAAGTACGTGCACCGTCTGGTCCGAGAGGCTGCCGCCCTGGCCAAGGTGGTGGCCCTGAACGATCAGTGTAAAAAAGTGCACCGCATCAGCCGCCCCTCCCATGCGGTCGTCATCGCGGCGGTCATCGACCAGTACGGCGACGAGGCGGCCTTGAAGGTGATTCCCAAGGCTCACGAACTCGCGGCGCAGCAGAACCGGACCCGCCCCACGGCCGCCCTCTTCGAGCAGGCGGCCAAGGAGCTCGGCTACCCCGTCAAGCTCATCAGCGACGACACCGACGACAGCCCCGCCGCTCTCGTCGCGCCTACGGCCGTCGTGCGGACCCAGCACACCCTGGGGCGCTTCACCACCGCGCTTGGCGGCGTCAGGGAGAAGCACATCGCGGCCATGTCCCGAAGTGACGTCGACGCCATCCGCGTCCAGGCGGAGGCCGCTCGCGCGCAGCTCGACCAGTACCTCGGCATCATCGACAAGGTGTATCCGAAGAAGGCCATCCCCAGCTCTCGCGCGGAGACGGGCGGTGCGGAGCAGCCCGAGGAGGTCCAGGACCAGGCCGTGGCCTGACCGGCCCGCAGCATGACGAAGGCCCCCGCCGCTGGCGGGGGCCTTCGTCATGCTGGGCTAAGCGGAAAGGCGTGGGGACCCGCACGCCACGGGACCAGTGGTCAGTGCGCAAACAGCCGCAGGGGAGACCGAGGTGACTGTCGGAGTGATGAGGGCGGTCAACTTCGCGGTGTACCCGTCGGGGGTGATCCCGGTCGACTTCGCAGTGCGCGGTTCCGACGGGTTCGATTCGCGGTCGATCGTCACGGCAGGTCCTCCAGCTCGATGTCCGGGTACAGCGCACGGAGCCGGTCGGGCTCCCCTGTGATCACCGGCCACTGCCTGGCGGCCGCCAGGTACGCGACGTGCCCGGCCGCGGTGCCGGCTTCGCTGTCGATGTTCGAGCGCAGGAGGCCCGCCCCGCGAGCGTCCGCCTCGTCCAGCGCCGCGACGGTCAGGAGGGGGAACTGGATGATGGCCGACAGGGCGTGCGCTGCATCCGGCTTCAGGTCGGCGTACGCGTCCGACAGGGCGGTGGAAGGGACGAGGAGCGGGATCACGCGCTGGTGCGCGACCGACAGCAGGGCCTGCATGTAGAGACTCCCCCGAGCGGCGGCCGTCAGCGCCGTGGTGTCGAGGATGCGGCCGCCGATCACGCGGCGCTGCTCTGCCCGGCGCTGGTGCTGACGCCGAGAGCCTTCGCCGCCCAGTCCAGGTGTTCAGCGGTGGGGCGCTCGCCGGGGAAGAGTCGTGCGAGTACGGCGTCCACCTCGGCAGCCTCCTGCTCGCGCTGGAGCAGAGACGTGATGTGCCCCGACACGCTGCTGATCTGTCCCGCGGCCTCCCGCTCCTTGAGCTGGTCGAGGACCTCCTGCGGAATCGTGATCGCCGTCTTCGCCTTGGGCGGGTTCTTCGAATCGGTCATACCTGAGTCATACCACTCCGTGACGCGCGAGGGGAGAGGTTCGCGGAACTCGTTGGCTGGAGCCAACAGGACTCGATACGCTCAGCTGTGCCGTTGGCTACAACCAACAAGAGGGGTTCCCGTTGACGACGTACGACGTCGACATGTTCGCCGCCGAAGTCGAGCACCTCGCGCGGCAGGCCGACCAGGTCCAGGGCGCCGATCGCGTCGAGCTCCTGGCCCGCGCGGCCAGCCGCGCCATAGACCCCCTGCGCCGCATCGAGCTGCTGATGCTCGTTGCGGACGCCGCGGGCCGCGCCGCTCACGAAGCCGCCGGGGCCGCCCGGCAGGGTGTGGGCAGACCGGAGAGCGCCCCGGTCACCTACGAGCAGATCGGTGCGGCGGCTGGCCTGTCCCGTGATGTCGTCCACCGGCAGCACACGCACGGAGCCGCCCTGTCGTGGCCGGCCGCGCGGCGCGGAGTGAACAACGGGCGGACCGGCTCCAGCCGGAAGGCGTCACCAGTCACGACGGAAGCAGAAGGAGAGACGACCGTATGAACGAGGACGAGATCGCGCGAGGGGTGGCACGTGGGCTTCAGGCGCACGAACAGCGCCGTGCGGAAGGGCAGGCCCGTTCCCTGCTCGCCGGCCTGGCCATCCTGGCGGCGGTGGCCGTCACCTTCATCCTGGTGGTGACGTACGGATGACCGCAGGCTTCGAGGTGCACCTCTTCCAAATCAACGGCCAACCCGACCCGACCGCCTGTTCCTGCCCCCGAGCCGCGTGCGGAGGCTTCACCAAGCTGCTCGACGAGTGCAGCACGCACCGTCCGCGATCCGGAGACGCTCCGATCATGGGCTTCAAGCAGGCCGCCCGGTGCTGCCCTTCGGAGCAGTCCGCCACGGCGTAAGGGCACACGGCGCGAAGGCCCGGACCGATCACTCGGTCCGGGCCTTCGCGTTTCCGGCAGGCGGGGAGATCAGCCGTCCGCGTCGAGGTCCACCAGCCCGGCCGCCGCGTCCAGGACGCTGGTCGCCTGCTCCGTGGTCGCTGGGGCTTGTCCCGTCCTCTTCCCGTAGGCCCGTGCCTCGCGCGCGACACCGCGCACGTACACCAGGAGGTTGGCGCGCTCGGAGGCGCTGCGGCGGTCGTCCACGGCTTCGGCGAGCTGCTCCCACCAGAACCCGTCATCGTCGGGGTCCGCGGGGATCTCTCCGGACTCGTGGTGCTTCAGCAGGGCCCGCGCGACTGCGTCCAGCTCTGCGTAGCGCGCTTCTCCGGCAGCGATGAACTGAGCCTCGGCGATGCGGGCCTCCATGGCCCGCCGGTCGATGAGGTGCGCGACCTGTGGCTGTCGCCGGTCGCCGGGGCGGCCGTGGACGGCTACGTACAGCCGCTTGCGGAGGTTCATCGCACTGCCAGGGTTCGGCTCCCCGAGCCGGTCCAGATACCGGAGGGCGAGGGCCATCTCCTTCCAGGAGACGCCGCCGGCGCGGGCGTCGTCGATCGCGGAGAGCTGGAAGGGGTCAGCGACGAGACGCAGCCACTCGGCCAGCTGCATCCTCAGCACCGCCGCCTTCCGGTACGTCTCCCCTTTGAGCTGGCTGGCGTGCTCCTGGGCGAACTGAAGCACGCCGAACAGCTCATGGTCGCCGGGCCAGCGCTCCAGATACGGCTTGTCCTTGCCGGTCTCGTGGTGCAGCTCGTACAGCCGCGCGGCCAGCACGAGGGGCTGCTCATCGGGAGCCTGCCGTACGGGGCGCGTTTCGCGGGCGGTCGGCGGCGGAGTCCTGCGGGGGCGTCGCATCGTCGTCTCGTGTCCCGGATCAGAGGTGCTTGGGCGCGAGGGCCAGGCGGTGGCTGTTCTCCAGCGCGGCAACGGCCTGCGGGGGGACGACGAGGATTCCGTCGAGAAGCTTGCGGGCCTTCGCGTACGCACTCCGTCGCTCGTGCTCGCTGCCGGAACCGTTGTCCAGCGCCGTGGCGAGGAGCTTGCGGGCCTGCTCGGCCGCGCTCCGCTCGATAGGGGGGAGCTGGCGCAGACCGGTACGGCGGGCGTGGTCGTCCGCCGCCTGCCATGCGGTCCGCAGTGCGGCGACGGCCTGCTGATAGCGGTCGAGGTCGTCACCGAGCCGGGCGTCGTCCGCCATGGCGAGAGCCTGAACCAGGGTGGCCGTCTCGGGCACGCTCACGTCGCTCAGCGACGGCCGGTCCAGCCACTCCAGGACGTCGCCGAGGTAGTCCCCGTACGCGGCGGCCACCGTGTCGTGTGAGCGCTCCAGGGCCTGCCGCCGGCGCCGCTTCGTGATGCGACGACGCCGTACGCTCCAGACTCCCCAACCGGCCAGCGCCGCCACCGCCAGGCCGCCGAGGGCCAGACCGCCCCACATCAGCACGTCGGCCAGGCCGCTGTCGCCGCCGGACTCGACAGGCTTCGGATCGCGGGAGGGCCCGCGGTCCGTCCCGCCGGTCAGGAGGGGGAGGACCGCGCTCAAGACGCCGCATCCGATGCTGAGGGCGGCACCCCGGAGGATCAGGCCCCCGGCGTTGCGGGCCATGTAGGAGTTCTCGGACTGCCGCGCCAGGGCGACGCCGACGCAACCGGCCGCGGCCGTGAGCACCCCGGCGCCCACCCCGAGCCAGAGCCCCCATTCGAGCCAGGCCGTGATGGTGTCGGTGACTCCGAGGAGATCCTTACTGGCGCGCACGCGTATGTCCTCCGGGTTGGGTTGGCGACGGGCTTGTCCCGCGCACCATGGTTCTCCTGAAAAGCTGCTCTGACCTGCGTGTTCTTGGATTGGTGCGCCCGCCTGTGGGGTGGTCGCAGTCCGTAGCGTACCGCCTCCAGCGCGTTTTTTTCCTACTAGGAAATAGCATGTACATGACGAATAAGTCGATCATTGGGTCCCGCGCATAACCGGAATTATGCGTGGCCTTAGCGATCTTGAAAATGGGCGCTGGTACGTCGCCGAGGTCGAGGGGGCAGCCCGATCCGGCCCCTCAATGTCGACGGCCCTGCCATGCTTGATGCTCACCGCGAAGGGAGTCGGTCGTGACCGGCGAGTCCGATAGCCCCGTCCTCACGATCCGAATGCGTTGGATGTTCGGCTGGGAGCAGCACCGGCCGGGTGGCTGCCGCTGCCTGTGCCGCATGTTCCACAACATCCCCGGTACCGGCGTCTGTCTCGCTGCTGCCGAGCCGGGACTGCTCATCCGAGTGGTGACCGCCACCCAGTCCGATGGGCCGCTGACCGTCTGCCGCGACTGCTACACGGCGCTGGCGCCGCTCGCGGACTGATGCCCACCCTCTGGCGGACCGTGCTGGCCGCACTCACCGATCCCGCCGCCGCCGACCGCGACCAGGTCCTCGCGCTCGGCGCCGCCGACCTCGCGCTCAACCAGGACTCCGCCGCGAGCTCCGGCGACGTGCAGGACATCGCCCTCGCAGAGTTCGGCATCGCCCTTGACCCGCGCACTGCAACGGCCGCGCTCACTGCCCGCCGGGCGTACCGCTCCGGCTGACCCCGGTGTAAAAATTCACACCGGTCGTGTCGAGAAGGCAGCCCCGCGACCTACCGGGTGGGCTCCCATGTCTCCGGGCCGGCGCCCCGCCACTCAACGAACCCCGGGTCGGTCAGGTCCACGTCCTCCGCTTCCTCCATCCCCGCCGCGGCGAGGAAGGCCCGGATATCCGAGGGGCGGTGCGCTACACCGATCGCGACGCCGTCGTAGCGGACTCGGCGCCAGCCGTTCTCATCAGGCGGATACACGACCAGCTTCGCGGCGGGGGTCATCCCCCCAGGCTCAGCCCTGTCCCTGCTCTCCGCACCTCGCGCCGCCCGACCGGGTGGCTGTCCGCTCACGCGAAAGGACCCGTACCGGAAGCCGGTACGGGGTCCTTCAGCTGTGGCCGTCAGCGGCAGATCAGTCGACGCCGGGCACGGCTACGGGGTTGTCGCCCAGGTAGCCGAGGCGGGCGTCGACGTTGGCCTCCGCCGTCCGCATCCGCTTTGTGTGGGGCCGCTCGGAGATCCGGCCGTTCTTGGTGACGCAGTGCTCGCCCGATCCGACGTGGCAGGTCTCGCACTCCAGCGCCAGGACCTCGACGTCGACCGCCGCGTCCCGCTCGCGCCGCCGCCGGGCCTGTGCCGCCTTAGATTCCCAGATCACCCGCATCCCCCTCATGGCCTCCGGGTACGTGGTCGTCTCCGCTCCCGGCATCCGGGCCCCGTGGGCGAGGTGGATCAGCTGTCGCGCGGAGGGCACGACGGCGGGCCCGCCGAAGTCCTCGCGGTCCGTGCCGCGCGCCGCGGCCCCCCATGGATCGCCGACGCCGGAGAACTTCGTGGCGAGCGGGACATCGCCCTCGACGATCCTGGCGAGCTTGCCGGCCTCGTCGCTGATCTCGCGCAGTTGCCCGGCCTTCGAGCGCAGCGTGTCGATCATCGGCTCCAGTTCGACCGGGGTGGCGGGCGTCTCGGCCGCGAAAGCGACCTGCCGCAGCCGCAGCTCGATCGCGGCGAGCTCCACCGCGATCTCGTCGAGCGTGATGTTGCGGCCCTCCATGAGGTGGGCGACGTCGGACTCCGCAGCGGTCTCGTGCGCGGTGTCGTTGTGGTTCAGCAAGTCTTCTCCAATTCGGGGGATGAGCCCCCTGGTACGAGATTTCGAGTGGTGGAGCCGGTCGGAGTGCCATCCCCTTCCAGCAAGGAAAACAATACCACCTTTGGGGCTTCTCGGTTGCGGTTCTGGGGTGATGGGGGAGTTGAGTGAGAGCGCAATGGCGGACGGGCCCGGCGCGGGCCGTCCGCCATGCGTGATGTCGGGGTGCGCTGTTCGTACGGTTCAGGCCCCTTCGAAGGTCTCGCCGTCCAGCTCCGAGCCGTCCGGCTCGTGCTGGAGCACGCTCGTGCCGTCTGCGGAGATGTCGATGTAGTCAGGCCGTTCCCGGCGGCGGGGGAGGAACTTGTCCAGCCAGCCCCTCGGCTCGACGTCGGCCGGGTACATGTCCACGGCCGCCAGGACGTCGAGCTGCTCCTTGGAGAGCAGTTCCGCCCAGTCCGACGGATAGATGGCGCTGCACCACAGCTGAAGCTCGCCCTGTTCGATCACGACGCTGAAGGGGCTGTTCCGCACGCCGGGCCGGTAGCGGATGCGGTCCTGCAACCCCGTGGCGGTGTCCCGGTTGAGATAGACCCGGGCGACGCGAGGACCTGCCACCCAGGGGTACGTCTCCGGCTTCGTCAGGATCTCGTCGACCCACGTGCGGAGCCCGAGAGGGTCGCCGACGGGGGCGGTCCGGCCGACGGGGGTCCAGGGGCGGCCGCGACGCAGGCGCGCGACGAGGTGCCCGTCGGTGTACTCCAGGCTCCCCCCGCAGTGGTGCAGGCTCTCCTCGCTCGTCCGGACGACGCCCTGCTCGATGTCGAACTCGATGAACCGGTAGTGCAGGACCTCGCGAGCGACCTCCTCACGCCAACCGAGTTCTTGCAGCAGCCGGAAGCTGTTGCTTGGCCCCGTGCCGCCGTACCCGGCCAGGCACTCCTCCACCCCCAGCAGCTCGCCCTCCGCGTTGCGCAGCAGCATGTTCGGCGCCGCGATCCGCGTGCCGTCGGCGAACGCTTTCGGGTGCCGGCCGGACTCCAGCAGGATGTCGGTCTCGGTGAAGGCCGCGGTCGCGCCCGTGACGTGACCGAAGGCGCCGCTCTTGACGTACCGCGCGGCCTCGGAGGCGGAGAGGACCGGGATCAGGCGCGTCGGGTCCACCGGGTAGGCGTCCCTCCCCGCCCGCTCGATCATGCTCTTGATCACCGGGTGGGTGACCCCCAACTCCCGGGCCAGCGTGCGCCGGCTGGCCTCGGCCTTGGCCTCCTTGTGGGACTGGGCGAACTCATCGAGCCCGGCGACATCGCGGTCCCGCTGTCGCTCCGCAGCGTGCAGCTCCCGCTTGAGGGTCTGCACCTGGCGGTGGCTGGTTCGGACATTGGTCAACCTACGGCTCAGCTCTCCCTTATCCATGATCGGAAAGGTAAGCTCTCGATGAGTGGAAAGCAAGGTATCCATACATGGAAAGGCTTCGGAGATTGGGAGTGAGGCGCGTGCGCGGTTCTCGCGGTTCGGCGGCCCACGAGGAGCAGCGAAGCGTAGGTTGCGGAGGGCAGGATGACGCGCGTCCAGGACGGTGCACACAGGTGAGTGAGATGGACTTCCAGCCGGTCGAGCGCTCTTCGGAAGAGTTTCAGCAGCCCCTGACAGCACGGGAGATCGAAGGGGTCTGTCGCCGGGCCTTCGGTCCCTCGGCCGTGGTGACCTCTGCGGTCGAGCTGGGCACGGGCATGTATAACAACGTCTATCGCCTGACCCTGGCCGGGCAGCCCCAGCCTGTGATCCTGCGCGCCGCGCCACCGGAGAGCCGCCAGTTCCGCAGCGAACACCAGCTGATGCGCAACGAGTACGCGAGCCAGCCCTGGCTGTCTGTGATCGCGCCGCTGATGCCGCAGGTGCTCGCCGCGGACTGGTCGCACGAGGTGATCACCCGGGACTGGATGATCCAGACCCACCTGGAAGGCGTCCCGGCACCGGAGCACCTGGGGACGTACCCGCGTACCGCGTGGCCGACGTTCTTCCGGCAGATGGGAGCCGTCACCCGCTCCGTGCACGACGTGCGGGGCCCACACTTCGGGCCCGTCGGCGGACCGGGGCACGGGACGTGGAGCGAGGCCGTGATCACCTCGTTGGAGGAGATCGCCGCCGACCTGGACGGCGCCGGCCTGGACGCGGCCGACGTACGGAAGGTCGCCGCAGTGGCCGCGCACGACCGTGCCCTGCTCGACGAGGTCACCGAACCGAGGCTGCTGACCGGGGACCTGTGGACCGTCAACGCTCTGATGGACCCGGCAGCCCCGGAGCCGGTGATCACTGGGGTGCTGGACTTCGACCGGACATGGTTCGGTGACCCGGCCGCTGACTGGACCATCCGCATGGCCACGGCCAAGGAGGACGAGCGGACCGCGTTCTGGGATTCCTACGGTGCGCCGGACCGATCGCCCGCAGCGGTGTGGCGGGCACGGGTCTACGAGGCCCGGCACCTGGGCGCGATCCGCCTTGAGCGCCACCGGCTGGCCAAGGTGGACGCGGTCCGCGACAGCTACGGCGCGATGGCCGAGGTGCTCGCCGGCCTGACCTGACCGGTGTTCTCCGGAGCCGGTTCCACGTGGATACGGACCCGCCGCAGGAGAGCGTCGGCCCGCTCCTCGACCTCATCGGCATCAAGGCCGGTGACCACGAACGACCCCAGCCGGTGACCGTTGGCGCCCGGCTCGCGGACGAGGCCGCCGATTGCCGCACGCCAGCGGACGAACGGAACGCCCGGCCCCGTCCGCGGGAAGCCGTAGAGCGACGTCAGCCGCCCGGCGTGCGGACTGGTCACGAACCGCACGGCTGCATATCCGAGGGCGGAAGGGGCGAGCGCGGCCGGACGGCCGAGGGCGACATCGAGCAGCGCCGCCCACACATCGATGCCCAGGGCGTGCTGGATCAGGAGCCCGATCTGCCCGGCGCCGAGGCGGGCGCCGATCTCGATGACCATGCACCGCCCATCCCCACTGACGATGACCTCTGTGTGCGAGGCCCCGTGCCTGATCCCAGCCGCGCGGATGGCCGCTTCCACCTCCCGGTACACGGCCGCCTGGATGGCCGGGGGTAGGGAGACGGGCAGGCTGTGGCCCGTCTCCACCCTCTTCGCGCCGCCGGTCACCTGCTTCCGGGTCACGGCGAGGTGCGTCGTGGCACCGCCCTGCGTGAAGGACTCGACGCTGTACTCCGTCCCGGCGGCGTACGCCTGGACCAGAAGGCCCGAGTCGCCACCGCTCCCATACATGCCCACTGACTCACGGGCGACATCGGCGGCCGCGCTCGCGCCGACCGCGTCGGTCACCACCGTGACGCCGGCGGAGCCCGCCCCGGACCGCGGCTTGACCACGCACGGGAAGCCGACCCGGGGGTCTGCCAGCGCCGCCCGCAGTTCAGCATCGCTTCGAACGAGGACCGTGTGCGGGGCGCGGACCCCGGCCGCCGTGAACGCCCCGGCCATGGCGGCCTTGTCCCGGGCCGCTCCTGCCCGGACCGGATCGTTGCCGGGCACCCCCAACTCGGCGCATAGCCGCGCGGCGAGTTCGGTCAGGTACTCGTTCACGGTCAGCACCGCGCCGACACCGCGGCGGCGCGCGAACGCGGCGATTTCGTCGAGAGCCCGGCCGGGCCGGGCGAAGTCGGTGACGACCCGCCCGGCCAGCAGACCCTTCAACTCCGGCCTGTAGTCCGCGTACGCCGCGGCGGTGGTCGCGGCGTGGACCTGGTGCCCGCGGGCGGCGGCCGCCGTGGCGAGGAGACCCGCCTCGGGGCCGGCCGCGTCCAGCAACAGCACGCCCGGGAGGCTCACGACAGGTAGTCCTCGAAGCCGCCGGTGCGGCGGGTGTCCAGCGTGAAGCAGTGGAAGCCGCCCCCGAACAGGCGCCGGTGCCGGTGCCGTACGGGCACCACGTCGAAGCCCTCGGCCTCCAGCAGCTTGACCAGGCCGGTGCACTCCTCGTTGACCAACACCGTGTGCTCGTCGACGGAGAGCACGTTGAGGTCGATGTACGGACTGGTGAGGACCAGGTCCTCGTAGTCGTCGTACACCGGGAACGCGCCCGCGTCCGGCTCCGGCGGCACGAGGTAGCGCCACGAGCGCAGCGGCTCGGGCATCAGGTCCCGGATGCCGTCGTGGCGGGCCAGGAAGACCCCGGGCTTCAGGGCAAGCACCATGCTGTCGATGTGGTTGTCCGCCATCCGCCACACCCGGTGGACGCGGTACTCGTGGCCGAGATGCCTCTCCAGCCACTCGGCACCCCGGGTGTGGTTCTCCTGCGCGACGTTGACGACCAGGTCGCGGCCCAGCCGCAGCACCTGCGCGCCGTCCAGCATCATCTCCACACCGACGTCGTACGGGCTCGGCCGCGGGTCCTCGATGGCTTCCGTCGGCCCGCCCAGGGTGGTCGCGGTGTCCCGGGCATACGACAGGTCGAACGAGTTGTCGGTGAGGGTCGGGCGGGGCATCGTCGTCCACCGCGCACCCTCCTCCCAGTAGGCATTGAAGACGGGGGAGAGGAGCCGGGTCTCCAGGTAGCGGGAGCGGATCGCGGGCGGAGTCTCGATGATCTGGTTGCCGAGGATCAGCGTGTTGTCCCGGACGTTCAACGCCGGGGTCGGGGCAGCCTCCCACCCCAGGCCCGCGATGTTCTTCGCGTCCGGGGGAAGGGGCAGCGGCCGGTGCACGGCGACCCCGAGACCGGCGAGGACGTCCGCCAGGGCCTCCACGTCCTCGTGCAGCTCCTCGGCGTACCGCGCCTTGATGGCCCAGCTCTCCCGGTGGCCGGCCGCCGCCTTCGTCAGGCGCGGATAGGCCCAGTCCGACCGGAAGCCCTTCAGGTTCTCGTGGTGGAACAGCTCGAAACTGACGTCGCGGTCGTGCCCTACGTAGTTGGCGGCGGACCCGACGATGACCTCCTGGAGCGGCGTGAAGTCGTCGTGACTGTTCAGGCGGGGCATGGGCGTTCCTCTCGGGAGTGCGGTGCGGGTCAGGGGGTGCGGGGCGCTGCGGTCACATGCCGGTCGGCAAGGGCGCGGCCGCGGCGGACCCGCAGGGTCAGGCCGGTGCCGTCCTTGTCCGGCTGGAGGGTGCGCTGCTCGCTCCAGCCGGAGAACCGGAACTCGGTGCCATCGGCCGGGACGAGGGCGAAGGTGCGCCCGGCGATCGTCAGGGCGAGGACGCCGTCGGCGCGGTCGATGCGGGCGGGAATGAGGGAGCCGTCCAGCGGGGCGGGTGCGTCGAAGTCCGCGAACCCGGACGGCAGCAGCGCCTCGTACGGCAGTCCACCGGGCCATGCGGGGGCATCGGCCGGGCTCGTGTGGTTGAGCAGGATCTCGCCGTGGGTCAGCAGGTCCTGCCAGGAGTCGGGGAACCAGGCTGCGAGGTCGGCGGTGAGCAGGGCGTCGATCACGACGTGGACCCGGGTCACCGTCTGGCTGGTGTTGCGCACCAGGTGCTCGCGGGAGAAGTCGCCGTACCAGCAGGTGCCCGGCTGCCAGCAGTGTTCGACGCCGTCCAGGACTAGGACGGCGCCCGGGTCGGTGACCACGGGGATGTGCAGGCGCACGATGCCCCGGTCCAGGCGGTACTTGGGGTCGCAGTGCGGGTTCGAGACGGCTCCCGGCCCCAGCGCCATCAAGCGCACTGCGTTCAGCGGGGCGGGGACCGAGTCCAGGACCTCCGCGAGGTAGGGCAGGTGGTCGAGCCAGCGCGTCGCCTTGAACGGCTCCGGCCCGGGGCCGCCCGGGTCGGTGCGCTCCGGATCACCGCCGAGGCTGCGCAGGGGCAGGACCCGCCAGTCGATCGCGGCGGGCTGGCCGACCTGTCCGCCGAAGGTATGGGTGCGTTGCACGTTCCAGGTGTGGGCGGTGACGGCCGCGAGTTCGGCGGCCAGCCGTTCGGAGTCGAAGACGGGAAGGAGCTGGGCGGCCTCGGCGGCCGCCGTGAGCGAGGTGGTCATGGGTGGACTCCTGGTCAGGAGGAGAAGGACACGGCGCCGGTGCCGATGTGCTGGCTGGCGTCGTAGGTGCCGGCGGGCACACTCGCGAACCGCGCGTCGAGCCGGTCGAAGGTGCCCGTGTAGCCCTCGGCGGGGTCGTAGGCGAGGCAGAACACGAACTGCACCGGCTCCCCGGGGCCCAGGGGGATGGCGGGCATCGAGACGATCACCCCGGTCCGGGTGGCCGGATCGTAGGCCAGGCCCAGCTCGTCGAGCGCGGCCAGGAAGGCGGTGAAGGAGGGCACCGACCAGGTGGGCGGGACGTGGTACTCGACCACCTGCCGGGCCGGGGCGGCAGTGACGTCGACGATGCCGTGGGCGATCGACTGGTAGATGTGCAAGGACCCGGAGACCTGGGCGTTGACCTCCGTGAACACCACGCTCCCGTCGGGCAGGACCAGGGCGTCCGCGCTCAGGTGCCCGCGGTAGCCGAACGCCCGGTACGCGTCGGCCAGCAGGGCCCCGCCTTCCAGCAACGCCGCTCGCGTCGGCTCCGTGACGCCGTCGAGCGGCACGACCTGGTGGCTCAGGCGCCGCCCGACGTACAGCAGGCGCCCCGTCTCAGTGGCCCGGGTGCCGCCGTCAGAGGCGTAGTGCTCGGAGTACACCGCGTCGGCGCCGGGCGCGAACTCCTCGATGACGACCGGCCAGCGGTCTTCCCCGCTCGCCCACGGCCACCGCTCGGCCCAGTACGCGGCTATGCCGTCCGCGCCCGGGGCGAGGTGGTGCAGGTGCCGGGCACCGACGTGATCCACGGCCATCCCCGGGTCGCGTACGAGGAGCTGGTTGCCGACGCCGGCCCCGTTGTGGGCCTGCTTGACCACGACGGCCCCAGACGCGGAGTCCTTCAGCAACGCGCCGGTCGCTTCGGTCGCTTCGGCGAGGCTGCGGCAGATGCGGCCCGGCAGGATCGGCACCCCGGCCGCCGCCGCCACGGCCCGGAAATTCGCCTTGTTGTTCCCGATCTCCCCACCGCCCTGCCCGAAGAACGCCGCGCCCGGGAAGCGGTCGGACAAGCCCAGGGCGTCGGCGAGCCGCGCCACGGCGGCCGAAGGCCACAGCGCGAACACCTCGCTCGCCGCCCCCGGCCCGGCCGGACCGAGCGCGGCCCGCACCTGCTCCACGAACGCGGGCACGGTCAGGGAGGAGGGATCAAGTAGCCGGTCCCCCCAGGCGCCGGGCGGCGCGGTCAGCACGGTCACGTCCTCGCGCTTCACGCCGGTGTGGGTCAGGGCGTAGTCGACGAACTCCGCATCCGGCTCGCAGCACAGGATGAGCAGGTCACCCGGGCGAGCGAACCAGAGCAGTCGCTGGGTCCAGGCCCGCATGTCGTGGCGCTCGCGGATGGACGGATCAATGTGGTTGCCGATGAGGATGCGCACAGCGGACTCCAGGAGGTGAGCGGAAGTCAGGGGAGGAGGAGAGCGGGCAGCGTGTCGAAGACCCGCATGGTCGCCGTGCGGCGCCGCACCCCGTCGCCAGCCGCGGCCAGCCGGGCGGGATGGTCGTTCAGCGCCGCGACCAGGGCGCGCAGCCCTGCCTGGGCAACGGTCGTTCCGATGCAGGCGTGCGGCCCCCATCCGTAGCCGAGATGAGGGTTCGGGGAACGGTCCAGCACCAGCTCGTTGGCCCGCACGAAGGCATCCGGATCGCGGTTGGCCGCCGCGAACAAGGGGACGACCTTCTGCCCCGCCTTGATGTCGACGCCGCCGATCCGGCAGGGGTACACGGCCGTGCGGGTGGTGCCCTGCACCGGCCCGTCGAAGCGCACCAGCTCGTCCACGCCCGTGGCCAGCAGCGCCGGGTCCCGCATCTGTTCAAGGGCTCCGGGGTGGGCGAGGAGGGTGTGCACGGCGTTGCCGACGGCAGCCGCCATCGTGCTGTAGCCGCCCTGGAACATCACCCGTGCCGTGTTCTTCACGTACAGCCGACTCGGCGCATCGGAGTCGGGAGCCGCCGCCTTCCGCACCTGGGCCAGCAGGCCGGGCCGGGCCGAGGCCGTGAACCAGGAGTCGACCAGGTCGCTCAACTGCTGCCGGGCGATGCGGCCCGGCTCGACCAGCGCCGGGTTGAGGCCGCCGTCCATGCTCCGCATGATCGCGTCCGACACCGCGGCGAACTCCTCGTACGGCGGGGGCTCGACGCCGAGCAGGTCGGCCACGACTGCCACGGACAGCGGCACCGCAATCTCGGCCATCACATCGAACGTGCCGACCCCGGCCAGCTGGTCGAGCCGTTCGCGCAGCAGCCGGCGGGCGCGGCTCTCGACACCGGTCAGGTCCTGGGCACGCAGCGCGGTCATGAACAGCGAGCGGACGTGGCTCTGCTGCGGGGGATCGAGCGTCTGCACGCTCAAGGACGGCTCCGGCACCGTGCCCCCGGTGCGCCGCGGGTCGCGGGCGAAAGACGCGTGGTCGCGCAGTACGCGCACGCTGTCCGCGTACCGGGTCAGCGCCCACGAGCCCATGCCTGTGTGCCAGAACACCGGCTGACGGTCGCGCAGTTCGGCCAGCACCAGGTACGGGTCGCGCAGGATCTCCGCGGCCAAGGGGTCATAGCGGTCAGTCACGGACGGCATCGCGGGTCCTCTCCAGAGCGGGAGAGGCGGGCCCGCCGCAGCAGGCCCGCCCCGGGGGTTCCTCGGAATCAGTGGTCGTACGACATGGCGACCCCTCCCTGTGCGTCGGTGGTGGTGGCGTCCGGCGGTGATGAAGGCTCCGGTCGGGCCCTCGCTCGCCAGGCGGGGGAGACGCAGCCCGGCGAGCGGGACAAGGCCGTAGGGAACGGATTCGTCGCCGCGCTCCGCCCGCTCACGCGGGGTGCCGGGCGGAACACGACGAGTACAGCGGGCGCCAGCCCCGGGGCACAGAGGAAACCCCTATCCCCGCCCTATCCCCGGTCTTCTGGAACGGCTCTCCCGGGCGCGGAGAGGGTGGTGCAATGGGTGGGTGGACGACGAAATCCGCCACCCCCTCGCGCACGCCAGGAACGAGCGCGGATGGTCGCAGGAGGAGCTGGCCCGCCGTATCCGGCAGGCCGCCGCGCGTCGCGGCCTGCGCTCAGGAACCAGAGGATCGCGGGTCTCCAAATGGGAGACCGGCCGCGCCGAACCCGACGAAGACGAGTCCCAGCCGCTCATCGCCGAGGTATTCGGCATCGACTACGCGGCCGTCGCTCATCTCGGCTGGCCCAACTGGCTCCCGGGCCAGGACATGCCGCTGCCCTTGGGGCCGCACAACGCCGTTCCCTCACTCCGAGAGGCCCTGATGACCTCCCTGGACCGCCGGTCGTTCATCGCCTACACCAGCGGATCGCTGGCCGCTCTCGCCCACCAATGGGCCGTCACCGAGCCAAGCCGGTTTGCACGTTTCGCCGCCCCCAGTGAAGTCGATGCCGAGATGCTCGACTGGCTGGAGGGGACCGGGGCGGAGCTGATCCGCCTCGCCACCGAACGCAGGCGCCGAACCCGCCATCTGCTCGACGCGCACCTGAACACCGTCACCGAGTTCATCAGCGAGTCCCGCTACACCTCGGCCGCCGGGCAGCGGCTGCACACCCTGGCCGCTTCTCTCTCGCAGGCCATCGCCTGGCAGCACTTCGACGAACGCCGCCACGCTTCCGCCGGCCGCTTCTGGCACGCCGCTCTCCACAACGCCCACACCGCCCATCAGCGCGACCTCGGCGCGGGCATCCTCTCCGACCTCGCGTACCAACTGCTGTGGCTCAAGGACGCCCGCACCGCGGCGGCCATCCTCGAACACGCCATCCCCCGCACCCAACACCCTGCGGCACGGTCCCTCCTTCACCTGCGCCAGGCCCGCGCCCTCGCCGTCCTGGACGAGAACGGTCTGTGCCGCCGGGCCCTCACCGCCGCAGAGAAGGCCCTCGACACTCCTTCGTACGACCCGGCCCCTGCCTGGTGTTCCTGGATGTCACACGCGGACCTGGCCGCAGACAGCGGCCGCTGCCTCGCGGACCTTGGTCAGCACCGCCAAGCCCACCAACTCATGGACGAGGGCATTGCCCTGCTGCCCGTCACCCGCTCCAAGACCAGGTCCGTGTTCCTGACCTACCAGGCCGAGACCTACCTGCGGGACGGCGAACCCGACATCGCCGCCGAGACAGCCACACGCTCCCTCGACCTCGCCAGCCGCATCGATGCTCCCCGGTGCGTGACGATGATCCGGGACCTGGAGCCGGAGCTCTCGCGGTACGCCCAGAGCCCCCCTGTCGCCGAGCTGCTCGAACGGCTCCGCGCTACCGGCTGAGTGGAAGCCGGAGCCGAGGCCCTGCCGCCCCCTGCCTACCTGTACGTCCACGCCGGAGGTGCGAACCTCCGCAGGTAGCTTTGGGGATCGAGAGCAAGGAGGGGCACATGACCGACGGGGAAACCGCCCTGAAGTTCCAGATGATCGTCCAGGACGAGGCAGCCCTGGACCGCGACCGCGCTCTGGTCGTCTTCCTCAAGGCCCGGATCGCCGAGCGGGCGAAGGCAGCGGGCGAGGAAGAGGAGCGTCTTCTGGCTGGGGTCCACCGGAGCCTGCTGGAGTTCGAGGAGAAGTTCGAGCACCCGCACCGCGACGACGACCGGCACAGCTTCTTCGCCGGGCAGATGCAGGCTCTCGGCTGGTCACTTCGCTGTATCGCCTTCGCCGCGTTCTCCGGGCACCCGGACTTCCGGCAGGACTTCCGGCCGTGATGCCCCGCCCGGAAGTCGCCCAGCGTCCTGCCGGCGACGTCATGCGGGCGCCGACCCGGGCGGAGGACGCCTTTGCCAAGATCCGCGAGGATCTCGGGCAGGTGGCCCCGCGCGACCCGAAGGACCGCAAACTGGGACCGCGCCGCTACCGCATGGACATCCTGCGCGACATCTGCACGGCCGAGGCGTTCACCACCGTCATGAGCTGGCTCGCGTCCTCCACGATTCCCAGCATCAACACCAAGCGGAACTATGCCGACGACCTGCGGTTCTGGCATGGATTCGCCCAAGAGCTCGGGCACGATCGGTTCTACATCGGGTGCATCACCCGCGGGGACGTGACGACCTGGCGGCTCAGCGAGGAGAAGCGAGAGCGAGCGAACCGCAGCATCGCCCGCCGCCTGTCCGCACTGTCCTCGCTGACGGCGTTCGCCGCCGAGGAGTCGCAGACCTACATCCCCAACCCGGTCACCCGCCACAACCGGCCGAAGATCGACCGGCACGACGAGACCACCGCCACCCCGATGCTGGAGGTCGACGAGTTCGCATCTCTCTTCGATTGGGCGGAGTGCCTGCGCGACGTCGTCGTGACGTCGCTCGTCTACACCTTCGCCGGCCGCGTCAGCGAATGGTGCGAGGCCGACGTCGCCGACTTCCGCGACGGCCGCAAGCCCGTGATCGACCTGACCCGCAAGGGCAACAAGGGCAGGCGGTGGGACGTCCCCCACATGCTCGCCGAGCTCTTGGTCCTCCTCATCGACGGCCGGACCAAGGGGCCGCTGCTCGTCGACTCCGAAGGCCGCCGCCTGGACCGCCACGACGTCGACCGCATCCTCACCCGGCTCGGGAAGCGGGCGGGAGTCCTCACCGGCCGCGACCTGACCCCGCACGTGCTGCGGGTCAGCCGCCTGACCCACATGCATGACGATGCCACGCCGCTGGAGGAGATCCAGGAGTTCGCTGGACACGACGATCCAGCGACGACGCTTTCCTACATCCGCCGCCGTGGCGACCAGGAGCGCCGGGCCCGGCACGCGACCGCCGGTGTCGACAAGATCAGCAAGCAGCTGGGGCGCTGGCTCACCCTCGCGGCCTGATGCTCTGGGGTCGCCTCATGCGCCACACCAGCCTCAGTTTTGGTAAGTAGCGCCATGTAGCGCCGTCTTCTTTCGCCGCCGGCCTTATGGGGGAGCGGGCCGTCCGGCCCTCTCCCGCGAGGCAGGGGAGAAGACGATGGTGGAGAAGAACGAGAACGCCGTGGACGCCGGGGCGGTCGTGGTGGGGCGGGCCCAGCGGCCCGGGACAGAACCGCCCTGCGCGGACGGGGCGGACGTGCAGCGGCGCGGCACGAAGGTGTGCGCCGCGGTGGTGGACGGTGCGGGCCACCACCCGGACGTGGTCAGGTACGCAGCGCTCGCCCCGGCTGTGATCACGCACATCGGGGCGGCGGCGGGCGGCCTGGCCGCGTTGATGACCGCCGGACAGATGGCCACGGCCTACGACCGGCCGCCGCACGCGTCCGCGGTCTACGCCTGCATGGAGCCGGGCGAGGCGGTCAGCGTCCACTGGATCGGGGACTGCCGGGCGTACGGCTGGGACGGGGCCGCGCTCACCCAGTGGTCGACCGACCAGACGATGGGCCAGTGGCTGCGGATCAACGGCGGTTCGGCGGTAGAGCTGGACGCCGAACTGCATGACAACTGGTCCCGGCTCGGGTTGGCGCAGGCGTCCGCGGCGACGTGCCGACAGGTGCAAATCCCCGAGGAGGTGCGCCTGGTCCTGCTGGTGTCGGACGGGGTCTCGGACCAGGTGGACGCGGAGACCTGGACGGCCCTGTGCCGCGCCCACCAGGATGCCCCGCAGGCCCTCGCGGACGCTCTGGTCGCCGCCGCGGAAGAGGACTGCGAGGGGTACCGCGACGACTGCACGGTGATCGTCCTGCTCCGTCCGGCCGCCTGATCGAGCCGCGCCGGACCTTCGTCGTCCGGCGGCCGGGCGGCGGGATGCCTCCGTACGGGGGCCGCCCGTCTGCTCCCGGGGGTGCCCGCCCGCCGGGAGCAGACGGGCATGGTGTTGCCATGAGTGAGACTTCCTTCTCCCGGGAGACGGCGGAAGCCGTCGCCGAGGCGGTACGCCCGTGGCTGGACAAGGACGCCGGAGAGCCGCCGCCGGCCGCCGCTCTCGTCGCCGCGCTGCGGGCGGCCGAGGCCGAACACGGCGGCCGCCAGCGGGATCTGTGGGGCCATGCGGCCGGGAACGCGGCCTGCGCGATGAGCTCCGGGGACGACCGCAGCGCCCGGTGGCTGTGGGCCACGGTCCTCGACTACGCCCGGCTGGCCGCAGCGCCGCAGGGGGCGGTTGTCCCTCGTTCGAGTGGAAGCCTGCACGCCGCTCAGGTCACCCTCGCGTGAAGGTGCCGAGAGAACGGGGCCGCCGAACGCTCAGCGGCAGCCGTAGGAGCGAAGCAGGTCCCGGGATGCGTCGTCGGCCGGGGCCAGGGGGCGCGTGCCTCCGTTGACGGCGTGCTTCAGCTTGAGCGCCGGGTACTTGTACCCCTTCGGGGTGTCCTTCGGGGCCGGCCCGCCCGGCCAGACCTCCATGCGGTCGTCGCCCTTGGCCGCCCAGGTGATGACGCTGGCCCGGTCGTTGCCGTACGGCGTACCGGCCAAGCACTGACCCGGGCCGCCGAGTTCCGCGAGGTACCGGCTCCAGGCGCTCATGATGATGTGCGACGCGATGCTGTTCACGCCCCACACCGCGGCGAACGCCAGGACCAGCGAGATCATGGCGAGCTTCGGGGTCAGTGCGCGCTGCTGGAACTTGAGGAGGCGGAACAGGCCCCACCCGGCGGCGTAGCCGAAGGCGGCCGCGGCGCCCCACAGTGCGCCGGACAGCCACAGGTGATCGAACAGGAGCCGGGAGTGGGCGGTGACGGTGACGGCCGCCGCCGTGCAGCCGACGGCGCAGAGGGACGCGACGAAGGGCAGGCTGCTGTCCGGTGCCGGAGCGCCGAAGCGCGCCCTCACGGCCGGGTGTGTCACGGTCTACCTCCTGCGGCGGGTGTTCGTCCGGCAGCATCGCACGGGGCGCCGACACTCCAGCACCCGTGTCACCGAAAAGTTGACACTGCTAGCCGGTCGCTCTACGCCGCCCGCTTGATGCCCGCCAGGCGGGCCTTCATCTCCTCGCCGACGTCGGCCTCCTTCATCCAGGCCGTCAGGCGGTCGTGGTCTTCCGCCGGCAGCGAGCCCAGCTGAAGACCGGAGTAGAGCAGCCCGCTCATCAGGGTCGCCCGGACCGTCTCCGGTGAACACATCGTCGTCAGGAGCCCCTGAAACATCAGGGCTGTTGCTTCGTCACCGGCGCCGGAGGCATCGACATACGCACGGAACAGCATCGACGCGCGCAGCTGGTCGGCTAGGACTTCCCGGTCCTCGGGGCTCGTCGCCGCCTCGGCCAGTAGGTGGTCCTCGATCTTCTTGGCCTGCTCCAGATCACCGGCCATGAGGGCATCGCGAAACGCCTTCACCTGCCGGGTCTCGAAGATGTCCGGCAACTGCATCGTCACGTGCGATCCCCTCATCGGTCGTCTCCGACGAGGGTAGGACGCAGCACCTCCGCCGGGCCGGGGGATTGACTGGAAGCGGCCTGATCTGGTGTACGGGCGGCGGGGACCACCCGTGAGTGAAGAACGGGCAGACGAGCTGACGCCCGATAGTGCAGAATGGCCAGCCGGCAGAGGGATAATTAACCTGGAATCGTAATCCCGGAGGAGGCCAGAGTGTCCATGAGCACTGACGAGGACCGCTATCCGGCGGTCGAAGAACTGCCCGCGCTGGTCCAGAAGGTGCTGGACGATCCGGACACCACCGACTCCGTCGCGGATCACGTCCGCTGGGTCCACCGCACCATCCGGAAGGCGCTGGAGCGGGAGGACTACAAGGAGCGGTACGGCACGTCACTGCGGGAGCTCCTCGGTCCCGGGGCCACCGCCTTGTGCGAGCTGACCGACGACGGCGAGCTGCGCCTGCGGGGATACAAGAACAACCCCAAGGGCGTGACCACCTCGCAGCGGCGCAGGTCGAGCATCCTGCGCCGGCTGGCCCGCGAGGCCGGTGTCCCCAGCGGCGCCAAGTCCTACCCCAAGCCGCCCCGGAAGCCGACGATGCCCACCTGGGCCCGCAGCCAGCTGCACAACGGGCTGAAGGCGCAGGTCGAAAAGCAGCCCTCCGATCCCGGCCTCGCCCGGATGCTCGTCGTCGTCGGCCTGGTCCTGGACGCCGCCCCCCGCACCGGCGAACTCTGCACCTGCGGCATCGTCGATCTCGCTCCCGATCTGTCCTGGGTGAAGATCATCCGCAACCCGCAGGCGGTCGCCTCGGACCTGCACCTCACCGAGGTCTGGCCGGTCTCGCCCATCACCCAGGCGGCGCTGGAGAACTGGCTGCCGATCAGGGCCCAGCTGATCGCGGGCCTGCAAGGCAGCAAGAACGCCCTGCTCGTCTCGCACGGTCACGGCGCCTACCGGCGCGGCACCCCGCTGGGCAGGAAGGGGCTCATCGAGAGCTACGTCGCTCAGGTCGGGGAACTGAAGGGCGCGGTGACCGGCAGAGGCGGGAAGGGCTGGGAGCTCCCGGAGGGCCTGGAGCAGCTACGGCTCGGGGTACAGGAACAGCGCACCGCCTACACCGCCGAGCAGGCGGCCGGAGCGAAGACCCCGCACTGGGGCCCGGCCGTGGTGCTCAACCCCCTGCTGCCGGAGGACGTCGAGAAGAAGAAGACGGCCGCCGCGATGGCGAAGGTGGTCCAGGCCGTCGACGCTTTCCACGCCGCTCGCGCGTCTGCCGGCGACGAGACCGACCCCAAGGTGCTGCGGGCCCGGCGCACCCTGCGGGAAACGACGCGGGCGGCCTGGGCGCGGACCGACCACACCGCCACCCTCAAACTCCTCCACCAGGCCAAGCTCGCCAACGACGACCTCGCCGCCGCGGGGTACAAGGAACCGCTGCTGAACGCCCTGGAGCGGTCGTAAAAGCGGTCGATCCTGGCGATACGTCTCGCGTAGGGTCCGAATCGATCAAGGTTCGTGATCAAGCACGGGGAGTTGTTGATGAAGATGAAGAGGCTGACCCCGGCGCTCACCGGCGCCGCCGCGGCAGGGCTGCTGATCCTCGCGAGCGGTACCGCATCCGCCACCACGGCGCAGACCAGCGCCACGACGGTGCAGGCGAAGGCCGGATGCGTCCTCAACCCGGCGGTGGCCCACGAGAGCGTCAAGATCCGCAAGACCACCAAGGTCAACGCCACAGCCCTCGGCCTTCTCCCGAAGGGCGCGAAGGCAACGTATGTGACCTGCGGCGTGAAGCTCGCAGACAACTACTCGCTCTGCGGCTGGAAGAACGACAACCGTTGGTCGTACATCACCTACCGGGGCATCAAGGGCTACGTGCCGCTCGCCTGCGTCGTGTAGTCCGGCCTCTCCGCAGCGAGGACTCCAGGGCCGCCACCCGTCAACTTGGGTGGCGGCCCTTCGGTGTGCTCAAGGGTGAACCGGCCCCACCCTGCGGGACGAGGTCCGCCAGGATGTCCGCATGGCCAAGCCCGAGAATCCGTTCAACCTCGCCCTCACCTTCGTCGGCTCGTTCCAGATGGGGCCCGCCGAGCTGATCGAGTCCCTGCCGGTGCGGCAGCTCCTGCAATGGACGTTGACCACGGCGGCGCAGTCGCCGGACGAGGCCGGTGAACTCCTGGCGGCGGTGACCGCCGAGCTGGTGGCCCGTGACGAACTCCAGCTCGCCGCCGTCCTGCTGGCCCAGTTCTTCGCCCATGGCCAGCAGGGCGACGAGGACGGCGAGGCCGCCGCCGCGGCGTACCGCGAGCTCCAGCACGGCAACCACATCCCCGCCCTGCGGGTGGCGCACCTGCTCATCGAGGGGCAGATGCGCGGGGGAGAGACGGAGGCCCGGCGCATCTGGGCGGCCGAGGCCGGGCTGACGCAGGTCGCGTTCGGCGAGTGGAACCCGGTCCCGGCCAACGTGGTCCGGTGGCTGCTCGTCCTGAGCGCCCCGGTCGCCGGGTGCCCGCGCGACCGGATCGGCGCCCTGATCCGGGCACTGGAACTCGTCCCGGCCGCCGCCTGACCGCAGCCCGCCCGCGGCCGGGCAGCTCGGTCAGCGGCGACCCGCCAGGATCAGGGCGCGGGCGTGGCTCTCCACGTACTCCTGCATCCGAGCCCCGTCGAAGCGGAAGGCGTGGGCCAGCGTCACCGAAGCGAACCAGCCGCCGCACAGCAGCAGTTCGACATGGTCCCGCATCGCTGCGCCCGGCCGCGCCCACGCGACCACGAGCGCGGCGGCCCGCTGGTCCCTGGCATCCGGCGCCGCCGGGTCGGCTTCACCGCTGTGGTGCAGCTCCTCGGCGAACACCGCGGCGACGTCGACGACGAGCGAGTCCGCCGGATGCTCGACCGTCAGGCTGACCGGCTGCTCGCGCACCGTACGGGCCTGGATGTCGAGCCAGTCGGTCACCGCCGCCGGATCGCTGTCCTGCGTGATGGACAGGCCGGCGACCGCCGTACGGCCCAGCGCGCACACGATGGGCACGATCTCGGTCCGCAGGTCCGCGCCGCGCGCCCACTTCGACATGTAGAGCAGGCCCTCGCGGACCCCGCCCCGGGCCTGGTCCACGGTCTGCTCCAGGCCCTTCCTCTCCAGCGCTCCGCCCATCAGGGACCGCACCATCGTCAGGGCGGCCACCTGCGGGCCCACGGCCGCGCGGACCGTGCTCCGGCTCATCGCTCGCCCCCGTCCTCGATGACGGCCGGGGTGCCGATCGGCAGGCCCGAACGCTCCGGGTGCCGTTCGGCGGCCAGGTGCGCCCCGTGGTCGTACGCGTTCACGCCGGCGGCGTGCATCCAGTGCATGGCCCGCCGCAGCCAGTCCGCCGCGGTGTAGTCCGGCATCCGGGTCTTCGAGCGGTGCCGCTGCCAGTGCCGTTCACTGCCCAGCTCACGGCGCACCTCCGGGAGCGACTTGCCGTCGAGAGCACCGAGGGCCCTCGCCTGCGCCAGGGCGTCGAAGGCACGAGTGCCGCCCGTCGCCGCAGGCAACGCCGCCCGTGCCCCGGTCATCGCCTGACGCACGCGTGACAGGGCATACGCGAGCTTGGGCACCCGCTCCGGCTCGATGCCCAGCTGCGCGCGCACGGCGGCCGCCGACTCGTTGAAGGCGTCTTCGTCGACGTCGACCAGCAGCCCCTCGTCCACGCGGCGCCTGATCTCGCCCAGGACGTAGGTGCAGGCGCTGGTGAAGGTGTCGGCGAGCTCGTCCAGGCCGTCGACGGCGGCCGCGAGATCGGCCGGAGTGTCGCCGGGCGTCTCCCAGTGCTGGCAGACGTAGCCGTACAGCGCCCGCTCCGCCGTCCACACGGCGGCCGCCGGGGTGTCCGCGACCGCGGGGAGCGCCCGCTGTACCGACCTGCCCGAGGCCCGCGCACTGTAGCGCTTCTCCGGCACCGGCCCGAGCAGCTGCGCCGCGATCGGGTCCGCCGCACTCTCCGCCTCCCGCTCCTCGCCGGGCGGCGGCATCGTGCCGCCCGGCAGCGCGCACCACCCGCCCGGCGGGTAGAGCACCGCTTCGGCCCGACGCTGTTCCTCGGACGCCGCGATGATCTCCGGCAGGACCGAGACCGCGCCGGAGGCGTGGGCGGTGTGGCTGCTCCACTCCCGCAACTCGTACAGCAGCCGCGACGCCGTGCTGAGCGTCTGGTCCACCGGGTTGTCCGGGGCCTGGCCGGGCTTCGGCCACTCGGGGACCAGGCCGTCCCCGTACGTCTGCACCAGGTTCCGGAACTGGGACAGGTGCAGGTGCGCCGCGTTGATCTGGCGCGCCATCATCACCGCGACCGTGGACGGCACTTCGGCGGGCCGGTGCTTCGAGGCCCTGGGCATGTCGGGCCCGTCGCCCTCGGGGCCGGTGCCGCGCGGGGTGGAGCCGGGGCGGGTGTCGACCTCCAGGTAGTTGCGGCCGCCGCTGTAAGGGTCGGGGTCCGTCACGGTGAAGTGCTCCGCGAGGGCGTCGAGCAGGGCCTGCGTCGCTGCGTCGTCGCCGGTGATCCGTACGCGGGCGACCCCGGGCAGGGTCTTGCGGCCGCTCATGACAGCGTCCCGCGGACCGCGACCAGACCGCCCAGTACGTGGCCAGCCTCGGCGGCCCGGCTCACCGCTGCCAGCCAGTCGTCGCCCTGCCGGTCGCCCACGGTGCCAGCGGGCACGACCAGGAACAGCGCCTTTCGCTGGCGGGCCGCCTGCCGCCAGTTGCCCGGGGTCGCGTATCCGCCTTCCTGCCGGTACCAGGCTCCGCCGCCCGCGCGCATCACCGAGACCATCCGGCCGCGCTCGCACCGCAGGTGCCATCCGTCCAGCTCCGGGAAGGGCTTGCCCCCGCCCAGGTCGACGGGCTTGAACCCCTCGGACAGGCGGGCCGCCAGGTAGCCCTCGATCCCGTACTCGTCGGGCTCGCCCGGCTCGACGAGGACCAGGGGCACCATCCCGCCGCCCGGCTGCCGGGCGACGCTGAAGTGGGTGTAGTCGGCGTTCCGCGGGCCCGGCACGGTCGACTTCTCGGGCTGGCGGTCCTCGGGGGCCACGTACAGGCCGCGGCGCTGGCGCTCCGCCATCAGCTCCGGCCACGGCCAGATGCGGGTACGGCCGCAGCCGGGATGCGTCCACACCGGTTGCACCGTGTCGAGCTGGCGGCCGTCGACGGCCAGGGTCCGGGTGCTCACTCCAACGTGGACCTCCGGCTCCGCCGTCACGTCGATCGGCTCGTCACACAGGAAGCACACCACCGGGTCGCCCGAGACGGCGGACTTCTCCGCGTGCTCGACCAGACCCTGCATCTCCTCCACGCTCAGCAGCTGGTCGATGCCCGCGCTCATCAGGTAGGCGGTCCCGCTCACTGCGGAGTAGCGGCGTGTGTCCCTCTCCTCCTCGCCCGCCTCCTGGTCCGGGGCGCCGGCCTCGGCGGCCGGAGCGGTCCCGGCGGCCGCCGCCCACAGGTCGAGCGTGTCCTCCAGGAGCGCCTCCAGGTCCTCCTGGCTCAGCTCCTCGACCGCGGCGAGGACCGCCGGGCCGTAGCCGGGGCGCCCGGTGTCATGGGCCACGGCGTGGAACCGACGGGTGGCCGGGGAGCACGTGGCGCCGGGGGAGGGGAGCAACGAGTAGACGGTGCCGGCGAGGCTGGCAACGACGAGCCGGTCACCGGCGAGGACCTTGTCCGCGAGGCTGGCCTGGCACGGTCGGCACTTCTCCACGCAGGCCCCGATCAGCGCGGAAGCCGTCTGCATGTCGGCCTGCCGGTCGGTACCGAAGCCGGAGCCGTCGACCAGACCGATCTCGGGGCCCTGGTGGCGGTGGGCGGTGCCCGACTGGGCGGAGGTGTACGAGGCGCCGCTGGCGGCCTTCTTGGCCTTGACCCGCTCCCGCTCCGCGTGGCTCTTGCGGCGGCGGTTCTTCTTCTCGCTCTTCGACACAGCTGACTCTTCTCGGCGCGGCACGGTCCCATGACCCGGCGCGCACGAGATCAGCGCACGACGGAGGAGGTCGTCGAAGACGACGATGAGGAACTCGTGCGCTGGCGCGCTGCCATGTTCGGCAAGCTGACCAGGCCCGGAGGGCCCTGGCACCTTTGCCCGTGATGCCGTCTGGTCATGGGCCGGACGGCGGGCTTGGGCCTACGCGATGCCCGCACCCAGGATACTCGTCCGGCGCAGCCGGAAGGGGTGAACTGGCAGTCCCGGACGGGTGAATCCAGGCCAGGCGAGCCGTGCCCATCCCGTGTCGACCGCCGTTGTACGCGGCGGCGCGGTCACCTGTCGCGCCACCGCGTGCGGCGCCGCGTCAGGTGGCCGCATGGTCGAACCGGAAGGCCCCGATGACCGAGCAGACCCCCTCAGCCGACGGCGTTCTCGCCATCAGCGCAGCCCTCATGACGGCGTGGCAGCATCTCGCGCCAGAGCACCAGGCCCTGGCCAAGGAGGAGAAGGAGACCACCGCCCGGGAACGCCAGGGCACCCTGCGGCGCATGAGGGAGAACCTTCAGGACGCCAACAATCAAATGGTGTTCGTCCTGGACCACCTGGCCACGGTCCACGGAATGCGCGCCTTGGGGCTCCACGGCCAGCACAGCCAGGACCGCAGCGGTAACGACTACTCGCCTCTCCTCCCCGTCGGAGACCCCGACGAGAAGCTCTGTGAGGCGGCGACCATCCTTGGCGTCGCCATCGGCAACCTGGACAAGGCGTATGTGCCGACGCAGAAGTACCCCGCTCTCGCGAGGTGCCGGTGCCCGCAGTCGATGCGGCAGCTCTTCGCCGGCCTGCGCGACGCCGTCACGGCCATGTGCGCGGAACTCATGACCCGAGACCTGGCTGACGGCGCCCCCGAACTGGAGCCGTGGAAGGGCTTCCTGGACGAGCTGGAGGCCCGGGTGTGCCCCATCCTCACCCTGCCCGACCAAGCGGCTTGGCCCCTCTCCAAGCACGTGGCGGTGGCCCCCGAGCTGCGCGGCAAGCTACTGAGTGCCGGGTGCGGAAGTGCCGAGCGCGAGGTCGCGCTGTGGCTCATGTTCCAGCCGGACGACCGGCAGCAGCCACCGGGCGAGATCGCCGCCCAGCTCGACCTTGAGCCCAGTCAGGTCGAGGAGGCGCTGGAGAAGCTGAAGGCGGTCGGTCTGCTGCGGGACGACGGGACGCTCCTCGGGGTCCACCGCGGCTCGGTCCCGGCCTGACGGCCACCTGTCACCGTTTCGTTGACAGCCGGGCGTCGTCCGCCGCGAGGCGGACCGCGGACAACTCGTCGAGCAGATCGCGCACGGCGTCACGCGCCAGGGCCGCCTCGTCGGCCCGAGGGCCGGACGGTTCCAGGCCCTGCCGACCGGACGGCGCGATCCGCCAATGCAGCATCTCCAGGCACTCGACCCTCTGCACACCGCCGGTGGCCTTGGACAGCTGGTCCAGGTAGACGGAGGCCGCGGCGTCCTCCGCCAGCTCCGGCCATGCGCCGGCGACATCGACCAGGCCGCCACCGACGGTCTCGATGCGGGCCTCGTACTTGCGGCACCACGCCTCCACCGTCCGCCGCCGTGCGCGGTCGCGCCGCTGGGCGCGGACATCGCGGTCGCTGCGGTGGGACTCGGCCGCCCGCTCCAGGCGGGTCGCCTTGGCCTCGGCGGCCTGCCGGTTCGCCATGCCGAGCGCGTCCGCGATCTTCTGCCACGACGCCGAACGGCTGCGGGCCGCACGGATCAGGTCGCGCTCCAGGGCGTCCAGGTTGGCCCGCGCCTCTTCCATCTGGGTCAGGGCGGCCAGGACGTCCTCCGCCGGGACCTCTGGCGTCTCCTCGCCGCCGCCCGCGTAGTGGCCGAGCGCCTGGGCCCGGACCTCCTGCATGAGCTTGAGCGGGTCGAGGTAGTTGCGGTTCTGGCCGTAGCGCTCGCGCAGCAGCTCCTCGGCCGCTTCCTGCATCCGTTGCTGCTTCGCGTGGTCGATCGCCATGGGACCACCCTTCCACACGGAAGGCGGTTGTCACCAAAAAGTTGACACTCGCTCAAGCGTCAGTGGCCGTACGTCGAACGGCACAGATCGACGATGTTCTGCCCGACCCCGTTGCGCGCCGCGGACCGGCACAGCGTCCGCATGTCGTAGGCCGGGGCGGTGTCCGGGCGGGCGCGCTGCGGCGCCTTGCGGGGCGGAGCAGCAGCAGGACGGCGGGGCGCGGCCGGAGCGGGCCGTGCCACCCGGGGCCGCTGCGGCACCACCGTTTCAGGGCGGGCGGTCCGGCGGACCGGGCGGTGCACCTGGGCCGCCGGCGCCTGCCTCGCGCGCTCGCGCGGCGGGGTGGACGCGCGCCGCTTGCCGTCGTCCGTGCGCACCAGCTCCTCGCGGGCGGGTGCCTGGCTCGGGGACGGGGCGGAAGAGGGGGTGTACGCCGCGGCGGCGGGGGCCGGGGCCGCCGGGGGGGCGGCCGGGCGGTCGGCGGCCGGGACGCTCACGCAGGCCGAAGCGGTGAGCAGGACGAGGGGGACGAGCAGGGCGGCGAGGCGAGGCATGTGATCACCGTGGCGCAGGCGTCGGCCGCCACCGCGTCCGACGCGGGCAGAGCCACCAGGACGGGTGACCGCCACGGCGTCGGCCGCATGTCACCGGAAAGTTGACACGGGACCGCAGCCCGCCGGAACCATCCGACGCCCAAGATCGCAAAAACGTGTGTTAGGAAGCATCGCCGCAGCTCACCGGCCTGTCTCCGATCTCCGCAGCGGGCCGGATTCCGGTAACTCACCGTGGTCACAGGCCGGAGAAGCCGAGGTGGGCCCGGTTACGGAGAGTGCTAACGCACGGTTTGGCAATCTTGGTCGCCGGAGGCCCGTGGGACCGACGGCCGGCACGAGGAGGCCCCATCCGCCCCGCGAGGCCACACGAGCCCCTCAGAGCGTCCAGCGGGCCGTGCGGCGCGGAATCGGGCCCGGAGGCGCTGTGCGCGCGGGAGAGGGTGAACCAGGGCCGTTCCTGGGGGGTTTGAGGCCCGATGATGCGTCACCACCTGCACCGATACGGCGCCTTGCTTCTTCTGTCGCCGCGCGAAGCGCGTCCTTTCATCTGTTCATCCCCCCACGGTCCGCAGACTGCAACGGCGGGTCAGGGGAGCACGGACGAGAAGCAGCGCGGAGGGGTGGGGCGGGGCCTGCTCAGCCCGGGACGGGCCGCAGGGAAGGGCTGGACCCCGGCCACGGCCCCGCCCCGGCCCTCCGCCCCTCTTTCGCGCGCCCTTGGGCGCGCACTCTCAAGACAGGGGGATAATTAACCTCCGGCGCCTTTACAGGCTGAGCGGTGGCCCGCTCCGCTCACAGGTGCGGCGCCGTGGGCATGGGCTGAGCCCGTGCCCATCGGTGCCCTGCCCTCCACTCAGGCCGCAGACGCCGCTACTACGTCGCGGGGGCTCGTCGCGGCACGTCAGCCCGGGTGTCCCGAGGGGGAGTGGGCCCAGCAGGGCCCACTGACCCGAGGGAGGAGGATCGGGCGCGGAGGTCAATTATCCCCAGTCCGGTTATACGGGGTTCCGGGAGCTTCCCCGAGGACGTACGCCGAAGGCCCGCCTCCCGGAGGGGTGGGAGACGGGCCTTCGGGGAGCGGGCCGCAGCGAGAGCGCGGCCGCGGGGCGAGCTAGTCGAAGTCGCTGAGCCGGTGGGGCACGAACGGGATGCGAACCGGAGCGGGTACGGGCCGCCGGCCCTGGCGGACCAGTTCCGTCAGGAACTCGTCGGTGGTCAGGCCCCGGCGTGATGCCTCGGTCTTCACGGCCACCACGGCCTGGTCCGCGCGGTCACGCTGAAGCAGCTCCCACGCCTCGTCACGGACGACGAACGGCTCCGGCTCTGCCGGAGAGGACGGGTGTTCCACGGGGTTCCCTTCGGTCGGGCTTCTACAGGGTAGGGGCGCGGCCAGCCCGGGGCCGTTGGCTTGAGCCAACACCTCCGGGCCGACGGCTCGGGGCCCGTTGGCTGCAACCAACGGGCCCCGACGGGTCGAGCTCAGGCGACGACTGCAACCTGCTCGCCGGCCGCGTAATCGACGGTGTCGCCAGAGGAGTAGGTGACGCGGACTCCGCCGCCCGGCATGTCCGTGACCGCGTCCACGAGGTAGGGCAGCTCGTCGGCGCTGATCACGACTCGGTCGTTGCGCGTCAGGGAGTCTGCGGCGATCGGCTCAGTTCGAGGGCAAGGGGCGGCAGGCATCTGGGTGTTCACGTTCATCTGCATCGCATCTCTCCTGCGGTGGGCTTCGAGTGAATGCCGGTCGAGGCGCCAACCCCTCCCAACATCGAGAACATTACCAGCTTTATCGGAGGGATGGAAGAGGGTCCGTGCTCGGGCGGCATACAGAGGGGCCCGCGCCCCCAGGATCGGAAGCGCGGGCCTTCAGTGCTGCGAGCAGCAAGTCACTCGTCGCCGGAACCTCGCATCGGCAGGTGACTGACGGTGGCCAGCGGCTGCTCGACCTGGTCGTCACCGGCCGCCGCCAACTCCAGCACCCTGTCGCCGGCGCGGTAGAAGGGGACCGCGCCGACACGGAAGGCCATGGCCAACCAGCCGTTAGCCACCAGTCGACCGATGCTCTTCGAGACGCTCCCCTGGCTGATCTTCACGGTCCCGGCCACCGTCTTGGCGGTCTCTCGGACGGTCTCACCGAGCGGGACGGCCGTCACGTAGTAGCTCAGCACGCGGTAGTCCGCGCCGGGGAGCTCGGCCGTCTCCTCCAGGAGCTTGCGCATCAGGTCGGCCGAGAACGGCAGCTCACGCGGCCGCATCGCGGGAGAGGTCACGATGCCTCCTTCTTCTTCTGGGCCGAAGTGGCCGGAGCAGGTACCACCGGGAGGCGCGCATCCTTGACGGCCTCCACCTGGTTCACCGCCGACCCATCGAAGCCAGCCCGCGGATTGACCCGGTAGAACGTCATGCGGCCGATCTTCTCCGCTTCGAGGAGAAGCCCACCCGCGTGCAACGTACCCAGGAGCGTCGAGATCGTAGCCGGACGTCCTCCCAGAATCTCACCGATCTCCTTGTAAGTCAGCCTCAGCGGCTGAGCACCATCCGGCGAATGGGCGAGGTAGAAGAAGAACAGATCCCTGTGCTTCGCCGTATACCCGCTGTCCTTGGCGTAGAGCTTCGCCAGAAACACCTTCGGGACATTGACGTGTCGCCCGGGGTGCGGAGTCCAGTCGTAGCGGACTCTCGCGCGCTGGATCGTCTCGTCCTCGAAGAACTGCATCTGCACGAGCTCGCCGGTCTCGGTGTTCACGGCCTTGCCGCGCCGAACCGGACTGGTCCCTGCCATACCCCTCCTCACCTCGGACGATTGCCTATACGCAACCGAAGAGGCACACCGTACCCACTCAGGTTGCCTATAGGCAAGCACATTGGAACGGGCGAGTCGTGTCGGCGTGGCGGGGCCGTCGACAGGGTCGAGCGGGGCCGTGTTGCCTATAGGCAACTGCAAGCGCCAAAACTGTAATTTGAGTGGCAGTTCGGAGCTACTCGCCAAGCCTGTGACCAGGGGAAACGATCTTCGCCTCTAACTACGTAGTAGAGGCCGGTGGCGACCTGCGGCGGGGAAGGCGCCTGCGGCGCGTTCGCCGCGCACCGGTCGACGGCCATCTTCCCGTGGTCAGGGGTCGAGGTGGGGGAGGCGGCTCCGCGGCGCAACAACAGCATCCCCGGTCTCTCCTTGCCAGCCGCTTTTCCCTCCCCCGGCCCCGGGCCGGCCCGCACCTTCTCCACCGGCTCCAGCTCCTCCTGGCCCTCCTCGACCTCAGCCCCTCGCCCCGGCCACGACGGTGCCGGCGGACAACGACGACGCGGAGGAATCGCCCCGGCCCACCACTCAGTCCCGCCACTGATTCCAGGGGCAACTGCCCAGGGAGGGCCCCCTGGGGCCCGAGTGGTGCGTGACGCGGAGCGCAGCGGAGTGTCGCGCAGGGCAGGCGGCAGTGGCTGGTCCAGCGCAGCCGAAAGGCGCTGGTGGGGGGTCTGGGGGGAGGCGCCCCCCAGGGGTGGGCGGTCCAGCGCGCCCTAGGCGCTGGCGAGGGGTCTGGGGGCGAGGAGCCACCAGGTACCCGGCCGAAGGACGGGTGCACCACAGGCCGGGCCGAGGCCGCTGGTCGTGACAAGCCGTTCTGCTGCTGCGGATGTCGGTGGAGGAAAAGCGGCTGGCTACGGAAGGGGGTGGCAACGGTCGGACTTCGGCTTACGGATCTAGGTGGGGTGCTTCCGGTGCTGATTCGACGAGGGACTTCTTGAGGCTGCTTGCGCCGTTGATCGCGGCGGAGCCGCCTGCCGGCCCAGGCCCGTACGGAGGGGCGGGCGTCCGACGGGCCCGGCCGGGGAAACGCGCCGTAGGCGCTGTGGTGCGTGCGGACATGGATCGGCCCCCGGTAGGGACTCCCCCCGGGGGCCGATCCATGCGTGCTGTCAGCCGACGTGCGCGGGCTGCCTCTTCACCGCCTCAATGCGGCACCGGGCGCACAGGCCGTCGGTGCCGACCGCGGGCTTGTCCCACGGGCAGCCGGTGTTCTCGTGACCGGGGCAGTGGTCGCCGCCCCAGGGCTGAGCGGGGATGCTGGCGACCGGGCCGGGGTCGGGGCGGTCGGTCTCCGCAGCCAGAGCCACGTTCTCCTCGGCGGCGGCCTGCTCACGAAGCCTGCTCTGCTCGCGGGCGAGGTTGTCCGCCGTGAGCCGGATCGTGAGCGCCTGCCCGAGCAGGTCGGCGCCCCGTGCCGCCACCGACATCCGGGCCCGCTCGATCTCCTCGGTCACGTGCGCACGGAACGCGGCGGCCGCCTGGTGGTCACCGCCGGTCCGCGCCAGGTGTTCGGCCACGGCCTGGTCGACGAAGGCGGCCGCGTCCCGCTTCGAGGAGGCGATTGCTCCGGCGCAGTCTCCGCACGGCTGGCCGGCGGTGCCCCGGTCCTCCTTGCAGTACGGGCAGGCCCGGCGGCGGAACTCGGCTTCCTTCTCCGCAGTCCGAGCCTTGCGAGCCCGCTCCTTGTCGGCGCGGCGGTCCTTCTCCCGCTCCAGGCAGCTACGGCAGGGGTTGCCGTCGTCGAGCTCGCCGTCCTCGCAGCGCGGTTCGGGGCACGGGCCCGGCTGGAGCATGGCCACGGCCGCGCCCACCGGGCTGGTCAGGGTTCCCTCGGCGTGATGCTTGGTGTAGCCGTGCGTTACCCAGCGGCGGGCGACTCGGTCCCCGAGCAGCTTCGCCTGGGCGAGGCCGCCCCCGGCCAGCTGCTTCTCGATGGCCTGGACCACGGTCTTCGGCCGGTCGGAGCGGACCTTGCGGACCAGGGCCTCCCGGAGAGCGTCCGGGAAGCCTTCGAGGACGCGCTGCACCTCGGCCGTCACCAGCACTTCCCTGCCAGATCGAGCCGACGTCCGGTTCGGCGCTCCTGCGCCGTCAGCCGCGGCGGAGCCGCTCGACGTCCCGCGCGCGCTACTACCTGTAGGGGCCTGACGGCCGTTACCAGCGTTTCGCGCCGAAGGCGCCATGGGGAGGTTTGAGTGGGGAGGTTCAACAGGGGAGGTTTGGGGGTCTGTCAATCCCCCCTGCTGGGACTGAGAGTCCCCCCTGGCGGGACTCTCAGTCCCCCCTGATGCGGGAGCGGCACCCTGGTTCTCCAGGGGGGACTCCTTGTCCCCCCTGGAGGCGGCAGAGCCCTGCTTGGCGCGGGGTTTCCCCTTGTCAGAGCGCTGTACGCGGGTGGGCGCGGGCACGATGTCGGGACGGTTTTCCGGGGTGAGGAGTCCCCGGCCGCGCCGCCGGCGGGTCTCGTTGATGTCGTCGACGTCCGGGAACCAGCTGTACGGGATGAGCAGGTCGTAGACCTTCGGCCGGTAGCGCTTCTCGATGTACTGCGCGGCCCGCTGGTCGCCCATGCCGATCAGCTTGCGGTCGGCCAGCTTGCCCAGCTTTCGCTGGACGGTCTTCTCGTCGCAGAGCGCATCCTTCGCCAGGGTGGCCTTGGACGGGAACGCGTCGCATCCGTCCTCGTCGGCCCGCTCGGCGAGGGAGATCAGGATCAGCTTCTCGGTCGTGTCGGCGACGGGGGCGGCCTTCATCGCCCAGAGCATCGGGGTGAGGCTCATCGGCCCTCACCGAGGACTGTGGAGATGGAACTGCTGTGGGGCGGGTAGATGGACAGGTGGTGCTGGAATGGCACGAGTGCTTCCCTTTAAGAACGATTCGGGGAGCCTCATTGGCCAGATCGAGGGCAAGCCGTGTGATCAATGTGCTGATGACGCGGTGCCGCCCTTATCCTGGCGCTGCTGTTCGTGTTGGCACACGGCAGCGAGGCCCCACCTATGGGTGTGGGTTGGCGCCCCCTCGGGGGCATTGACTCTGGGCGAGTCGAAACTTGATGGCCGTTCCGCTTCGGCGGGGCGGCCATCAGACTTTCAGCGTGGTGGAGCTGGGGAACACGAGCGGCGTGCGCCGACTGATCGTTTCTGGCCGTTCGGCGCGGCACTGCCCGAAGGCTGCTGCGGCGATATCGCCTGAACCCGTACGCTCATCGAAAGCGCACCTCCCCCGTGACTAAGGTGCGGCCGCTCTCCGGGTCTCGACCCCCGGCGGCGGACCGACAGGCCCCCGAGGGGGCCTGTTGCGTTTGGGAGGATTTCCCCTCCCTGATCGTCTATCCGACCACACGCACCGTAACGGGTGGGTCGCCGGGGGGACGAAGTCATTTGTCCTCGGGCGTAGTTGCGGAATCGGCCGGTTCGGTCAGGGCGGGGCCCACCCCGCGGACGCGGCCCGCCTTCCGCTGGAAGAGGGCGCCGGACTGGCGGCCGTCCGCCGGGACCGTACGGATCAGGTCGAAGTCGCGTGCGCGGTAGTAGTCGAGGAGCCCCTGGTTCGTTCGCCAGGCGTCGAGGCGCAGCCACTTCTTCCCGCCGGCCTCGGCCCGGGTGCTCGCCCAGTCGAGCAGGGCACTGCCCAGTTCCTCGCCGCTGGCGTCCCGCCGGACGACCATCCGGTGCACGTACAGCGCATCCTCGGCGGCCTCGTCCTCGTTCCAGAAATCTGGATCGGCGTGGGTGTCGAGAGTGATCGTGGCGACCGCTATGCCCTGGTCGTGGACCAGGAAGCACTCTCCGGCGGCGATGTTCTCGCGGATGCGGTCGGTGCGCGGCTCGTACTGCCACTGATCGATGCCCCGCTCCCGCAGCCAGTCCCCGGCCTGCTTCCACAGGGCCGTGACGGTCTCCAGGTCCTCCGGAGCGGCCGGGGCGATGGTCAGTTCGCTGCCCAGGCGCGGCCGTTCGTCCTCCAGCACCATCTTGATGCGGTCCCCGGGCAGGCAGTTGATGACGCACCTGACCGGCTGCCCGGCGGCGGTGTAGCCGGTGACGACTTCTTCGGCGATCGGTGTGCCGGGCGGGATGCCCAGGCGGGCGGTCTGGGCCGGGTCCGGCATCGTCCACTCGTACTCGCGCACCGTGCGCACCTGCTGGTAGCCGAGTTCGGCCAGGACGACGTTCGCACCCCGCGCGATGTCGGCCGGGTTCATGATCTCGTCGCTGTCCTTGACGAGCGCGCGGGGAAAGTAGCTGTCGTTCGAGAGGTAGGGCTCGCCGTCCAGGAACCGGACGCGGCGGCGGACGGCGGTCAGCTCGCCCTCCTCCAGGCGGAGCCGTTCACGCACGATGGGCGGCGCCGGCACCACCGAGACCTCGATCGTCTGGGACGCCTCGCGCCCCAGCTCCGTCATCTCGGTGAGGAAGCTGTCCATCTCGGGGCTGAGGGGGCGCTTCCTGAACTCCTGCTGCGGCCTGTAGATCATCGGGCGCCTGACCCGTACGAAGTGCCCCCGCGGGCGGTCCGCGTAGATGAGGCCCTCCTGGATCAGCAGGTCCAGGCCCTTGCGGACGGTGACTCGCGTGGTCGCGTGCTTCTCCGCGAGCGAGGTCTCTGTGGGGAGGGGGCCGGAGGCGAACTCACCTGCGCTGATGCGTTGGCGCAGGTCATTCGCGATCCGCACATAAAGCGCGGGCGGCTTCTGACTAGGTGACATGGCATTAGTTCTACCTGCGGTTTCGCTCATTGTCTACTCAATGTGCGGCGCGTCTACTTTGCTCTTGACTCCTGGCGATCAAAGGGGCAGGATTCATCTCGGCAACGCATTGTCTACACAATGTTCGTCGCCAACAAGGGGTATGCAATGAGCCCCTGAGCTGGACAAACGGAAGGCCCGCTGTGCCGGGGCGGACCTTCCGCAGCAGGACCCCGCGGGGATGGCTCCCCGCCCGGCACGACCTCTCGAAACCCGACAACGAAGGGCACGAACCGTGACCACCACCGAAACCGCCGCCCGGCCCCCGTTCGGGGCCGCGCTGCACGCGCTGTCCACCCTGACCGGACAGCCGGAACGCTTCTTCCTCGGCCGCCCGGCCGACTCCGCCCGCACCCGGGGCGCCCGCATCGAGTTCGTCGCCATGCTGCTGCTGGACCTGGACGACCACGACGCCCTCACCGCCCGCCGCCGCACCACCGCCCCCCGCCCGGCGCTGCTCGCCGTCGTCGACGAGCTGGAGCACGCCGAGAACGTCACCGCCGGCCTCGGCCTGGATGACGAGATCGCCCGGGGGTGGGCCGCGTGAAGCTCGACGCCCGCACCATCGAGGCGATCAACGCCTGCATCCGCCTGTTCCTCGGGCGCGTGGACCAGCTCCACACCGGCCTGTTCTTCCTGGTCATCCCCCTGTTCGTCATCGTCGTCGGCGCGGCCGCGCTCGCCGTCGTCGTCATCGCGGCCGCCGTCTTCCTGGTCGCCGGTGCACTCGGCGTGATCCTCATGGCCCGCCGCGGGATCAACGCCGCCGCCGCACGCAGCGCGGCCGCTCGGGCGGTGACGACATGAGGAACCGCTGCACCCTCCCGCTGACCCGCGCGGCCCTGGACGCCCACCGCCTGGCCGACCGCGACGAGGCGCACGAGCTGGGCCGCTGCACCCAGGTCTACGCCACCCAGAACCCGCCGAAGCCCCCCGTACGAGCCGCCGCCCCCCGCGCTCAGGAGATCACCGCCCGATGACCATCACCGAACCCCGCACCGAGACCGACACCAACCCCCTGATGACCCGCACCGACCGCCGCACGGTCGGGAAGGCCGCCGCCAAGGAGGCCGGAGCCCGCGCCAAGCAGGCCGAGGTCGCGGCCGAGAAGGACGAGAAGCTCGCCGGGCTCGACGTCGAGGACAAGAGCCTGGACATCGAGGAGAAGCGGCAGAAGGTCGAGCGCCGCCGCCGCCAGCTCGCCCGCGAGGAGAAGGCCCGGGTCCGCAAGGAGGCCGTGCAGAAGTGGAAGGGCCGCGGCAAGGCCCTGGTGCACGCCCTCCCCGTGATCGTCGCGGTCTCCGCCGTCGCCGCGCTGATCGTGGCGTCCGTCTGGATCGCATGGCCGGCACAGGCCGAGGCGATGCGCGAGGACCTGGGCGCACGGTCCTGGGTCGTCCCCGGCGTGGTCGAGGGACTGACCTGGACCTCCGCGTCCCTGACCATCCTGGCCGTCCGCCGCAAGGCACCGGCGGGCCGCTACCGGGCGATGACCGTCATCAGCGCGCTGATCGCGGCCAGCCTCAACCTCTTCCACTCGCCCAGCGCTTCGGCCGGACAGGTCAACGCGCTCGCCTCGCTCGCCGGTGTGCTCGCCTTCGAGCTGGTGGTCGGTCTGCTCCAGCACACCCAGAGCGGCCGGACGGCCGCCGAGGTGCGCGAGCAGCTCGCCCGGTGGATCGCGCACCCGCTGGTGTCGCTGACCGCCTGGCGTATCCGGGCCCCGTACCGCAAGACGATCACGGTCCAGAAGGCATGGGATCAAGCGTGGGAGTCGCACCACGGCGGCCAGCCGGGCACGACGGCCGCACGGGTACGCCGCCAGCGCCGGGCCGAGGCCCGCATGGAGCGGGCGCGTTCCAAGGCGGGCCGCCGACGGGTGCGCGAGCTGAAGCGTTCCCTGGAGGCGACCGCCACCGAGGCCGCCATCGCGGAGAGTTCCGCCGAGCTCGCCCAGGCCCGTGCGGACGAGATGCGGGCCCGTGCCGAGGAGTTCCGGAGCAGGGCCATCAAGGAGGAGGAGAAGGCCCAGGCGCGGCTCAGTTCCCAGAAGTACCGGGGGCTGCCGTGGATCGGGGGCCAGTGGGTTCCCGTGCTCTCCCCACAGACCCGTTCCGAGGGCGACGCAGAGCGTTCCGAGGACCCGAAAATCCAGTTCCCGTCTGGGGAGTCGGCCCCTCGGACCCCCGCACGGAACGGTGCGGAACAGGGTGAGCGGAACGCCCCCGCAGGAACCCGGAACGCGCCGAAGTCGGCCGGCGGGAACGACTCGAAGGCCGGAACGGAACGCGACCTGAGCGAGCACCTGGACAAGGCGTTCCCGGTCGCCCGGGAACTGGCGTACGAGGCTGCGGCCGACCGGCGCAAGCGGACCGGGAACGGCTTCTTCTCCCCGTACACCCTCGCCAGCCGGATCGGTGTCCGCCGCCAGGACGGGCCCGCGCTGCTGGCTCTGCTGGAGGCGCGGCCCGGGTTCGCCGAGGCGATGGCCGAGGAGATCGAGAAGGCCCGCGCGGCCCAGCAGGACACCGACCGGAACGAGAAGGAACTGGAGCCCACCGCATGAGCGGAACGACCCCGCGCAACCTGCCGCCGCTGCTGATCCTCGCCGCCCCCGCCGGGATCACGACGCTGTGGGTCCTGCCCGTGAACTACGGGCGGACCTGGCAGGAGTCCGGCATCGCAGCCGCGGTCGTCTTCGTCGTGGTCCTGCTGCTGTCCAAGCTGCCGGGCTGGTTCGCCAGCGGCGCCAAGAAGGCGGCGAGCAAGGCGAAGAAGAAGGTCAGCAAGAAGAAGGACACCGAGAAGTAGCCCCGCCCCATTCACCCCCGAGCACGCCGCGGGGCCCGGCCGGAGAAGTTGACGCGACCCGGCCGGGCCCCCGTCCCCCACAGAGAGGAACACCGCCCATCATGACCCAGACCACCGACCACTCCGCGCCGAGCGGACAGGTCCTTGACCTCACGAAGCGACTGCCGCCCGAGGCCCGCGACCACCTGGAGCAGGCCGCCCGCAACGAGGCCCGTACGAGCGCCGCCGGCCTGGCCGACGCCAGCACCGGCACCGTCAAGCTGTCCTCCGAGGTCGACGGCGAGCCCTTCGTCGTCGAGCAGCTGGACGACGAGCGCCGCCGGGGCCTGAAGGTGCTGATCCCCGCCTCGCTCACCAACCCCGACGTGTGGCGCCACCGCGGCGAGGTCCTCGCGCACGCAACCGGGTACCACGCCGCGCACAGCCCGGTGTACGTGTGGCGGATCGTCAAGCTCTCGTCCATCGGCCTGTACGCCGAGCTGGGGGCGGCGTGGGGCTACCTGCTGGCCACCGAGTACGGCGCCGACATCGATGAGGCCAAGCGCGAGGCGAAGAGGAAGGGCTTCGCCGACAACGGCGACGTCGCCCAGCTCCGCGCCGAGCGCAAGCAGGTCGGCAAGGCCCGCCGCCGCGAGAACCTGACCATCCTGTCCGCGACCGGCTTCACCTCCTACACCGCCGCCGTCGTCGGCATCGCCCAGGTGTGGGGCCTGGCCATGGCCTTCCCCGCCCTGATCCCGGTCATCGGCGTCATGTACGCGTGCGGCGCACGCGAGCTCCGCCGCCGTGGCGACGACTACGTGGTCTTCGAGCCGGCCGCGCTCGACGAGGACGCCCCGCTGACCGATGCGCAGATCAACCGGGCGCTGAGGATCGCGGTCCCGGCGTTCAAGGAGGACGACGAGATCCAGCTGGTCGGCCTCATCCAGCGGGCCGACATCAACGCCGCGCAGTGCGTGTTCAAGCTGCCCGCCCACGTGACCGTCTCCAAGCTCATCGAGAAGCGCGAGGAGATCGCCGGAGCGCTCCAGGTCGATGAGAACTGGCTCGACATCAAGCAGGACGGACACCCGACCCGGTGCTCCTTCTGGATTGCGACCTCCGACCCGTTCGACAAGGTGCGCCGCTCCCCACTGCTGGGCCAGACCACCCCGCTGGACCTGTGGAACGACGGCGCGCCGATCGCCTACAACAAGCGCGGGGAGACCCGGCGCCTGACGATCCGCGACATCATGCTGCTGATCGGCGGGGCGACCCGGACCGGTAAGGGCATGGCCTTGAGGAACCTGATCTGCGCGCTGGCCCTGGACCCCCGGATCAACGTGCGCATCGTCGACGGGAAGCCCACCGGCGAGCACCTCGTCTACGCGCCGATCGCCGCGACGATGTTCGGCCGCGAGCGCAACCGGCTCGATTTCCTCCTGGACGCCTACGAGGCGGAAATCGAAAGGCGCGAGGACCTGCTGGCCTCGCTCGGCGAATCGAAGATGACGGCGAAGCTGCTCAAGCAGCTGAGCATCGAAATCCTCATCATCGACGAATTGGCGACGTACACCCGCAAGAACGTGCCGGGCTCGGCAGCACGTATGGCACGGCTGGAATTCCTTTCCAGCGTCGGCGCGGGCCTGGGCGTTCTCCTGGTACTGGCGACCCAGCACCCCGAGGTCGAGGTCATCACCGCGGGCCTGCGCGGCAACATGACCGGCCGGTGGGCCCAGCGGACCGCCGACGCCGACGGCACGAACGCGATCCTCGGAAAGGGCGCCACCGGCCGGGGGATGCGGGCCCACGACATCCCCCGCGACAAGCGGGGCCTGGGCTGGCTGGACATGGACGGCATCGCCGAGGAGCTCGCCCGCTCCTTCCTCATCGACGAGGAGAACGCGGGGGAAGCGTCGGAGATCATCGCCCGCGGCGTCGAGCTGCGGCGGGCCGCCGGACGACTGCCGGGACAGTGGGACGACCCGATCGAGGCGTACCTGGTCCAGATGACCGGACTGTCCTCCGTAGCCGGCGGCCCCGGCGGACGGGGCAAGCCCGGACGCCCCGGACAGGCCGCCGCCAACGCGACCGTGCTCGACGTCCTGGTCGACGCGTTCAAGGACGACGCCGACCGTCTGCCGCTCGTGGACGTGCGGGCCGTGTTCGCCGCCTGGAACCCCCGCGAGTGGGCCCAGGCGTCGGACGAGGACGACGCCACGTACGAGGGCCGGTTCGGCAAGGCGCTCGGCGCGCTGATCGACGAGCAGCTGGAGGGCACCGGCGTGGAGCTGGAGCCCAAGCGGTGGCGCGCGGGCGAGGGACGGGTCCGCGGCTACCTCCTGGCGGACGTCGAGGCAGCCGTGGAGGCTGCCCGGAAGATCCGCAATTGACCCCTAGGCCAGGCCCTAGGCCGCCGGACATCCGTGCAGGTCAGAGCCTGGCCCGGCCGTAGGACACCGGGCCCCGGTCCTGGGACGCGTCCCAGGACCGCCGGCCGGTGTCCCGGGGGTGGCCACCCCCCTGACCTGCGAGGACGCCCCGCGTCCCAGGTCGTGGCCACCCCCCAAACCCTCATAAAACGATCTTTCCCAAGGAGCTTCCCCGATCATGAACCACCCCGCCCGCACCGACCCGGAGACCGTCTACACGATCACCCAGGCCCCGCAGGGCCCCGCACCCGTCGCGCCGTACGTTCCGGCTCGCCCCGTCCCGGTGGAGGCCCCGCTTCCGGGGGTCGAGCTGGTCACGCTCCCCGGTGGCGTCCAGCAGTGGGCTTACGTCCACCACGAGACGGCGCCGGTCCCCGTCCGGGGCGGCTCCCAGCCGATCCCGGCCTGGGCCAAGACCGCAGCCCTACTGATGTGGTCCGCCGCCGGAAGCGCCGCGCTCGCCGCGTACGGCCTGTCGCTGGCCGGCCCCTGGCTGGAGGCCCTGGCCTACGCGCTCATGGCCTTCGCCGTGGCGGTCACCGTCGTCGCTTTCGTCGTCCGCGGCCTCTTCTCCGGCCTCCGCCGTCGCGGGGGCGGCGGAAGCACCACCGCCGAGGCCACCGCGACCGCGACCGGCCGCACGGTCCTCGGAGGCAAGGTCACCGCCACCGCAACCGCCATCGCCCAGAGCAAGTAAGGAGTCCATCCGCATGACCGCACCCTCACTGACCATCCGCGGGCCGCTCAGCCTCAACGGAGCCCCCATCCGCTGCCCCGGCCGGGAGAACGCCCCGGCCCCGCGCCGCCTGAATCTGCTGGTATCCGGTACGACCGTCATGGCGTCCTGCGGGGAAAAGCACCGGGGAAAGGACGGCGGCGGCGGAAAGGCGAAATGCTTCTTCGCCGTCGAGATGATGACCCCGGCCATGGTGAAGTCCATCGTCGAGAACTTCGAGCCCAACAGGCGCTTCCGGGTGAACCTGCCCGGCGGCAAGATCCTGGACGGCAGGCGCGGACCGGCGGTCAAGGCCGCGCCCGCAGGCAGCGGCACCGCCTCCTCCGCGTTCGCCGCGAAGAAGGCCGCAGCCCGGGGCGGCAAGCAGCCCGTGGCCCGCCGCGGCGGCGGGGGCCTGGCCGCCGCACTCAACACCGTCACGGCGGTGGCCGGCACCGCCACGGCGGCCGTCAACGCGGTCGGAGCCACCGCCAACGCGGTGGGTGCGACCGCCAACGCCGCAGGCAAGGGCTTCGACATGGGGCGCGAGGGCCTGAAGACCGGGCAGGCAGCCATCAAGGCCGCCGACAACGCCGGAGCCCGCAGCTTCGCCCGCGAGAACCGCAAGTCGGACAGCGGCGACGACGCCGAGTAGTTGCGTGGGGCCCGTCAGGGCCCCACGGACGGCCCCCCGAAATTCCCCCAACGGGGCGCCACCCCTTGCTAATCCGGACTAGAGCTAGTATTGTTCTAGTTGTTGGAAGGGGATGGCACCCCGACCGGCACCACCACTCGAAACCCGCCCCGGAGGCACCCGTGCGTATCCGACGCATCCTGAAGAACCGTCAGTGCAAGCAGTGCGACACCTTCAACAACCCGTTCCGCCTGACCTGCATGGTCTGCCTGACCCCGATGGGTGGTGTCTCCCGCCACCAGGCCCGTACCGCCGCCACCGTGCGCCGGGTGGCCAGCCTGGTCGAGGCCGTCGGCCGCTGGGCGCTCCTGATCCTCGCGCTCATCGCCTTCGTCTGGCGGGGCACCGCGCTGGACCTGTACGACCTGATGCCCGCTCTGGCCGCCTACGGGGCTGCGCAGTTCGTCGCGCTCCTCCTGGAGGACCTCGCCGAATGGGTCGCCCCCGGCCCCACCTGGAAGGAAGCCGCCGAGGACCTGCGCGAGGTCGAGAAGAAGCTGGCGAACAGCCCGAGCCGGGTCCTCGCCGTGGGCGAGCTCACCCGCCACGGAGGGGTCGCCCCGGTCACCGGCATCCTGCGCGCCCTCGCGGCCCACGCCATGTACGAGAAGGAGGCGTGCGCGGAGGCCGACGACGTCCAGGAAGCCGACGCCCAGGAGCGGCTGGAACAGGCCCTGAAGGCGGCCGCACGCGAGATGGACGCGGACATGGAACGCGCCTGGTACTGACGGCTGCCCGCGGTCCCGGCGCGCACCTGCCGCGCCGGGGCCAAGGGGAGCCGGGCAGTCCCGCCCGCTTCCACGCCCCTCACCAAGGAGCCCCGCCCCATGGCGAAGTACGTCGTCACCGCCACCTCCCGCACCGGCCGGCAGGTCAACACCGTCACCGGCGGACCGAGCGACCAGAAGGCCATCTACAGCGACAAGGAGCTGAGCGACTTCAAGGCGGCCGCCGCCGCCGACCCGCGCGACCTGGACGTCACCGTCCGCCCCCTGGACTGAACGCCCCATCCCGGGGCGGCGGATGGCACTGCCGCCCCGGCCCCGCTCGAATCCCCGACCGCACCACGAGAGGCACCCCGTGATCCGCATCGTCTCCTTCGGCTACGGCCATGCCGCGCCCCCCGTCGCGGAGGCCACCTACGACCTCCGGCGCCTGTTCAGGAACCCGTTCCACGACCCCGAGTTGAAGAACCTCACCGGTCTGGACGCGGCCGTGTACGAGCACGTCCTGGCGACGCCCGGCGTCGAATCCCTCGCCCAGGTCGTCACCTTCCTCGCGGTCGGCCTCCACGACACCGCCCGCGGCGGGGACATCACCATCGCCTACGGCTGCGTCGGAGGCCGGCACCGCTCGGTCGGACTTGCCCGCCGCACCCAGGAGCTCATCCAGCTCACCCACCGCGAGACGGCCGTCGAGCACCGCGACATCGGCAAGCCGCTGCTGCCCCCGTCCGCTCACTGACCAGGCACGCAACCCGCTTCACCCGAGGAAGGGCACAACATGCTCCAGGCCAAGGACGAGGTAGAGATCGTGGCGTGTGAGGACGACCCCCGCGCGGTCGGCAAGACCGGTTACGTCCGCGACGAGGCACAGCCCGGCAAGCTCACGCAGGGCCGATGGACGGTCAAGGTGGACGCCCTCATGATCGCCGACGTCCTGTGCCACACGGGCGAGCTGCGCCCGACCGGCAAGCGCAGGTAGCAGCACCACGGCCGCCCCCGCCGTGCCGTCCCCGCTCCCGTGAGTCGGGACGGCACGGCGGGCGGGGGCACCTCCCAGTCGTCAATCCGCGAGAGCTTCCTGCCTACTGGCACCGGCCCGGAAGGACTGCCATGTCCCGCTCGACCGCACGAATCTGGTCCACCGCCCGCACGCTGTCCGACCTCGGCGACCTGACCGCCCAGTGGCTGGAGGGCGACCTGGCGACGCTGGCCGGCGGCGCCTACCGGGGTGGCCCGGACGAGGAGACCGGCCCCCTGGTGCCCGTGCTCGCCGCCATGAACCGGGCCGGGCACGTCACCTTCCAGTCCCAGCCCGGATGCGACGGCCCCGCCTTCGACGGCCGCCGGTGGCGCCAGCGCGCCGCCGTCATGTGCCTCACCGACGCCGAGGGCCTTCAGCGGCTCACCCGCACCGCTCGCGACGCGGGTCTGCTGCTCGCCGTGCACCGCACCTGTAGCCGCGGGCCGGTGCGCGACATCCTCGCCACCACCTGGGGCGGCCACGAACACACCTCATTCGGCGGCCGGGTACCCAAGGGGTACATCCGGCTGGAGTACCGCGGATGCCACCGCGAGGCCGTACGGGCCGCCGTCGACGCCCACCAGGTCACCCTCGTCGATCCGGTGTGGGGCCGGGACACCGTGCTGTGGCCCGCGCTGACCGAGGCGCTCGCCCCGGCTCCCTGACCCCTCCCGAACCGCGAGGTGCACGCCACCTCTTGTGAATCAGGTTCAAAGCTGGTAATGTTCTTCTTGTTGGAAGGGGATGGCACCCCGACCGGCACCACCACTCGAAACCCGATACCGGAGGCATCCGTGTCCCAGTCCGAGACCGTCAAGAAGCTCCAGGCCCAGGCCGCCGCCGACTACAAGAAGCACAACACGCCGGAGACGGCGGCAGCCTTCCGCCTCGCACGCGGCCAGGCGCAGACCAACGGCAACGCGGCCGCCGCTACGCCGCGCGGTTCGCGCCCCTGAATCTGCCCTGGCCCTGCCCCGGGGCGGACCGCCGAGACCGGCGGACGCCCCGGGGCCGACCCCCGTACGGAGCTGTAGAAATGACGACCTGTCCGACCCACCAGACCAGCACCCCGCCGCCGCCCGCGATGCCGCACAGCACCACGTCCGACGGCTTCGTGTGTAAGGGCTGCGCCGCCGCCACAGGCAGCGAGGCCCTACGCCGGAACCACCACTGCCCGTGCTGCGGCGAGCGGTTCGTGAGCGGCTGCACCGGCCAGCCGCGCCGCCGCACCTGCCACCGCTGCGGCACCATCGACACCCACCTCGACCAGTGGCTCCCGCCGACGGACCCGATCCTGGAGCTGCTCGGCGACAACTACACCCCGAGCCCCTGGTTCCGGGTGTGGCAGGAGGCGGCCCGGCGCTTCGGCCCCGACATCGCCCACCACCTGGTCCAGGTGACCACCGAGATCGACCAGACACACCTGTACGGGGAGATCGCCTTTCGCGGGTCCGTACTCGCGATCCGGCACGGCGAGCACGGGTTCGAGGCCGCGAGCAACTGCCCGGTCACCGAGTGCCGCCGGGGCCGTATCTGGACTCCGGTCGAGATCCGCGAGGACCTGCTGAACGTCCGCCTCAACGGCCCCGGCCCCCGCGCCTCCAGGTGTGACCGCAGCGCCCGCCGCACCCGGCACAGCTGACTGCGCCCGTGCTGCCCGGCCCGGCCCTGACCGGTCCGGACAGCGCGGGCGGAGCCGGACCGCCCGGACCGCGAGACCGCAGATCGGAGACACCTTGTCCAGCCACACCCTGACCCCGCTCGGCGGAGCTCCCGCCGGCCGCACCGTCCGCGTCGGATGGGACGCCCCGCTCGCCAGCTACTTCGCCAGCGCCTGGGACGAGCCCGCCGACGAGGACGCCGAGATCGACCACCTGGTCTTCGCGGGCGCCGCACCGTACGACATCAGCGACCCCGCCACCGTGCTGGAGCTCGTGACCCCGTACGCCGTGATCCCCGAGGGCCTGCGCGAGCAGCTGCTGGCCGACCGCGACAGCGAGGGCGACCGCTTCCGGGGCCGCCCCGCCACCGAACTGGTCGGCACGGCCGCTCTCCCGTACGCCCGCAGCGCCCGGCAGGCCGACGCGATCCGCGCCGCTCTGCGCTGACTTCGCCCACCGGGGCGGCGGATGGCACCGCCGCCCCGGGCCCCCTCGAAACCCGAACCGACCGAAGGGAACCCCCTCCACCATGCAGCCCGCCATACGCACCGGCGCCCTGCTCGACCGTGTCCGCGCCGACCTCGGCCGCCCCGACGCCAGCCCCCAGCAGTTGCGGACCGCCCTCGCCGAGGTCGTGCCCGCCGCCGAGGAGCTACTGGCCCAGGTGGCCGACCTCCAGGGCCAGCTCGCCCAGGCCCGCACGTGCCCGGTCACCGGCCTGCCCACCCGGTCCGCATGGACCACGCAGGCCCAGGACGTCCTGGCGGCGGGCCCCGCGGCCGTCCTCCTCGCAGACCTCGACGCGTTCAAGCCGGTCAATGACCGCTTCGGCCACGCGGCGGGCGACGCCGTCCTCGCCGCCGTCGGTGCCCGACTGGCGCAGTGGGCCGCTGCCGAGGGGGCCGTGGCCGGACGGCTCGGCGGCGACGAGTTCGCCGTGGCCCTCCCCGACGGCCCCGGCCTGTCCGCCCGCATCACCCGGCTGCACACCCTGCTTACCGCCCCCATCGCCTACCGCGACCTGACCCTGACCGTCGGCGCCTCCATCGGCACCGCCCGAACCGCCGGCCTCGCCGACGCCACCGTGTCCGCCGCGCTCAAGCAGGCCGACGCCGCGATGTACCAGGTCAAGGGCCGGGGCCGCCGCGGCCGCCGCCTCGCGGGGATCGTGCCGCTGCGCACCCCCGCTCTCCTCGCCCGTGTCCTCCCCTTCCGAAAGGCAGCCTGATGACCCAGCCCCACCTCCTTCCCGAGGAAGCGCTCAACCTCCCCAACGCCCTGATCCTGCTGCTCGGGGCAAGCGGCTCAGGCAAGACCCGCACCAGCAAGATGTTCGAGCCGCACATGGTCCTGCGCGCCGACGACCTGCGGGCCATGTGCGCGGACGACCCCGGCAGCCAGCAGGTCAACGGCCCGGTGTGGCAGGCCCTGCACACGATGCTCGACGCCCGCCTGCGCCTGGGCCTGCGAACCGCCGTGGACGCCACGAACGCCAACGCGGGCGACCGGCAGACGCTCATCCGCGCCGGCCGCAGCCACGGGGCGCCCGTCGTCGCCCTGCTGATGGGCACCGCGCCCTCAGTCGCGCAGGCCCGCAACGCCGTACGGCCCGCGAACCGCAGCGTCCCGGCGGACACCGTCGCCACCCAGCACGCGCAGATCGTCGCGGCCCATCCGCGCCTGGCCAAGGAGGGGTTCGACCACATCCTCTTCGCCGAGCAGCTGCCCGTCCTGGGCACCGCCCTGGAACGGCTGACCCGCGAGGAGCGCACCGCCGAACCGATCGCGGACGTCCGCCGCACCTTCGGGGACGCGGCCGCGGAACTCTTCGACTGGGACACCCCCAGCCGCGACATGCAGTACCGCACCGGCACCTTCGGCGCCGGAGGCGAGTCCCTGCGCGTGCGCTGGATGGACGACGGCGACCCCTACGACCTCCGGTTCGAGGCACTCGTCTCCTGCCCCACCGACTGGTGCGCCGGCCCGGCCTGGACGCCGGTGCGGTCGGTTGCCGAACTCTCCGCCGCCCACCAGAACAACCCGCTCGACGACAGCCAGTGCGTCCGCTGCGACTCCTGACCGGATGTGCGCGCCCCCTCTACCCAATAACCGTGAAAGCTGGTATTGTTCTTCTTGTTGGAAGGGGATGGCACCCCGACCGGCGTCACGACTCGAAACCCGCTCCGCAGAAGGGGACCACCATGCTCGGCACGCTCCTCGCGACCGTCATCGCCGTACTCGGCACCCTGGCCGGCGCCATCGTCTCCGGCCGGTACCAGCGCCAATCCGCCGAGCACGCCGAGCGCGTCGCCCGCGGTGAAGCGCTGCGCCGCGACCGCCTGGCGGCCGTCACCGATCTGGCCGCCGCCATCTCCGACCACCGCACCGCGATGTGGGTACGGGGCGACGCCAAGCTCAAGGGCGACGCCCCCGACCGCTTGGCCGACCTGCGTTCGCGCTCCCACCAAACCCGGTCCGCCATCACCCGGCCGCTGGTCGCCCTGCGGGTCCTCATCACCGACCCGGCCGTCCGCCAGGCCGCCGACGCCATGGTCACCGCCACCCACGCCCTGCGCGGGGCAGACACCGACACCGATGTCCTCACCCGCGCCCGCCAGGAGGCACTGGCCAGCCACGACCACTTCGTGAACGTCGCTGCCGCCTACCTCGGCAACTGACCACCCCCTGATCCCGGGGGCCGCCGCCATCGAGGCGGCCCCACCCAGAGAGGAACTTCATGACCGAGACCATCCCCGCCGAACGACGCTGCTGGTCGGTGAGCTGGCCGCAGTACACTCCGGCGGACATCACGCCGCCCGAGCTGCTGCCTGCGGCTCTGGCTCACCACGTGCCTGACTGGGCCGAGGGCGCCGCGACCCCGGCCGACGTGCACGACTGGCCTCTGCGCCATGCCGACGCGCTCGTGCCGTTCCAGCTGGACGCGAGGGGCTGGCCCCTTCACCCGCAAGGCCGCACCGGCCGCACCGGCCGGAATTTGGGCAAGTGGGGCGAGAACGCGGCCGCCGACCCGATCGTGGTCGCGGGCCACGGTGACGACCGCCGGGTGCTGCTGATCACCCGTGACGACATCGGCGTCGAAGCGATCCCGGGTGGGATGTGCGACCCGGGCGAGACCGCCCCGGCCACGCTGGCCCGCGAGTTGCGTGAGGAGACCGGCGTCGACCTGAGCGACCGCCAGCCCGTCATCCTCGGCCGCGACCTGGTCGACGACTGGCGGAACTCGGACCACGCGTGGGTCGCCTCCACCAGTGCCCTGTTCGTACTGCCCGCCACGGTGCGCGCCGTCGCCGCCGACGACGCGGTGGACGCCGGATGGTGGCCCTTCGGCTCCCTCGCCGAGCTCGACGCCGCGATCAGCGCGGCCGGACGTGTCCTCTACGGCGCCCACCGGCCGCTTCTCCAGCGCGCCCTCGACCACCTCGACCGGCCGCAACAGGCCGCCCGGCCCCGCTGATCCGCCCGGCCTGCCGGGAGCTCCCGGCAGGCCCCACCACTGAGGAGCATCACCACATGGTCCGCGTCACCATCAGCACCTTCGGCTACGACCACGGCACCCCGGAGGAACCGAGCGACATCACGCTGGACATCCGCCGGCACGTCCTGGCAACCCACCAGATCCCGGACGCGGAGCAGCGCACCGGCCTGGACCCCGTCATCGCGAACACGGTCCTGTCGGCCGCGGGCGTCGCCCGGCTCGTCGACAACACCGCGCTGCTCGCCATCGGTCTCCTGGAGGACGTTGCCGACGCCCGCGCCCGCCTGGTGAAGATCGCCGTGGGCGACGCCGGGGGAGTCCACTGGTCGGTGGGCGTCGCGGAGGAGATCGCCCGGGTGCTGCGCCAGAACGACGTCGAGACCGAAGTCGTCCACCGCGAGATCCAGGTCCGCCGCACCGGGGCGTGACCCCTGCGGGCCGTCCTCGTCTGATCCGGCCCGGAATGTCTGAGCAGCACGACACAGTAGGGGTCCGGGGCCGCGGTAATCGGCCCCGGACCCCCGTCCGTACAACCTAGGAGAGAAAGCCGCCGATGAGCGACACCACCGCTCTGGATACCGCGAAGATCGACATCCGCCGATGGACCCGCGAGGAACGGAGCGCCCGCGCCCCGTACGGCCCCGGGGTCATCTACACCCCCAGCGTCCTCGCCGAAGCCGCCGAGTTGCTCGGCAAGCTCTACACGGCAGGCCAGGAGCACCACATCGACCGCGAGGACTGGGCCGCCGTCACGAGCCTGCCCTTGGGCGTCCTGGAGGCCCTGGCCGCCCGCTACTGCTCGCGCGTCGAGCTGACTGGCACCGAGCGGCACGCCGCGCGGGACACCCTGGTCAGCGAACTCGGCGCCAGGGGGCTGACGGTCCAGCCCGGACAGCGGGTCATCGTCGAGCCGCTGCCCGACGGGCCGCGCTTCGGCTACCGGGGCCAGGCCCCCGTCTCCCTCGCGCTCACCAGCGATGGCTGGGACATCCGAGTCGATGAGGCCGCCAGCCCCGACGCCCCCCGCCCAATCGTCGCCCCCGCCACCGAGGACGGCGCCCGCGAGGTCGCCGAACTCGTCCACAAGATCCTCTCCGGCGAGGCTCCCAACCCCTTCACCGCCCCGGCCGCGAAGGAGGCCAGCGCATGACCGACGCACCCGAAACGACTCGCGTCCTACTGCCCGATGACGAGGACTGGCTGTCCCTGTTCATGGGCATGGAGGAGCCGCTGCTCATGCAGCTCGCCCTGAACGCCCGCGCCGTCCAGGAGGGCGACGAGGAGGTGTGGGAGCTGCCGCCGGACCTGGACGGAATCGGCGCCCACGAGGCGTGGGGCCGCCTGTTCCACGCGCTGCCGGAGCCCCTGCGGCACACCGGCACGAACATCGGGCGATCCGAACCGAACCGGGACCGGCCCGCCGGGCGTTACGCCCTCTACGCCCCCGACGGCCGATGGGAGCACACCCCGCTCTACCCGGCCGACGTCGACCCGCGCGACGTCGCCGCCGTGGCCGCCGTCCTCGCCCACTTCCGTACGGCACTCGACGGCACGGACCGCACGCAGCTCGGGGACTTCCTCCAGCAGATGGCCGACGACTGGGCCGACCCCGGCCGCGAGGGCAACGACCGGCAGATGGTCGAGGACTTCCTCCGCGGCCTGTCCGTCTGGCAACTGCCGCACCAGCCCGATGTCGACGTGCTGCTCGAAGCCGTCGCCGAGGCCGGCCCCGGCGGCGAGACGCCCGAGCGGATCGTCCTCACCCCGCCGCAGGAGGACGCCTACCAGAGCTTCATGAGGCGGGTCTCGGCGGCCGTCGCCGGAAACAGTCCGCACGACTACGCCCTGCACCGCTACGCCAACAGCTGAGAAGGACCACATGCGACACGACGTCACCCCCAGCCCGGCATCGCTCTCCGAGGAAGAGATGACCGCGGCCCTCGAAGCCGCCGCCAAGCTCAGCCGAAGCGAGCTGCGGCGGGCCGCCACCCACCTGCTCACCTTCACCGGCCTGCCCGGCCGGGCCGACTTCGCCCGCCACACCGCCCTCGTGTGGGAGGAGGACCCCGAGGCCGGCCGCGTCCTGATCGCGGAAGTCGACTGGACTGCCCTGCGCGAAGACGAGTCGATGATCCTGAGCGGGTCCACCGACAAGCTGCTGCACCTGGCCCTCAGTTACGCCAAGGGCCGTCCCGTCCACCTGGACGCGTACCTCAACACCTTCGGCACCGCGACGGCGAAACGCGTCCTGGAGGCCCACATGATTGGCATGGGGCTGGAGGGCTTCTACAACCTGGAGGACGGCCCCAAGCTCGTAGAGCTGAAGGCGCTCCACGCCGACCTCGGCATTCCTGCGGGGCAGGAGTGACCGGCCTGTCCGCGCTCGCCGCGCACCTGAGCTACACCGCCCCCGAGCACCGCGACGGCTGCACGGTGACCGGGTGGGAGGTCGACTACCGGATGGACACCACCGTCCGCGAGAGCTCCTACAGCGGCCACTCCTGCCCGATCGGCACCGAGGACAAGACCGCGTGCGGACACGGCGACGAGTACCAGGCGCTCACGGTCCGGATCTACTGCCCGAAGTGCGGCGCCGCGACCAAGCTGGATGCCGAACTCCCCGGACGGCCCATGGTCTACGACACCACCCGGCTCGGCATGGGGGTCAAACCCCGCCGCGTCGGCCAGGTCTGGATCTACCAGGGCCCCCCGCCCCGGCTCGGCATCTTGTGCGACCCGCCCGGCGATCCCCAGTGGTACCTCGTCGCACGCCGCAACGCGTTGCGCCTGGCCCCCGAGGACATCGTCGGCGCCGTCGAACCCGCCATCGGCCCCCGAGGTGGAGCGACCTACACGGTCAGCTACGACCTCACCGAGCTGTCCCCGCCGGCCCCGGGGGAGCAGGGGACCCCGATCTTCAGAAAGCACGGCAGACTCGACGGCCAGTTCTTCCCGACCCTGGCCGCGGCCGCCCGCTGGCTCGACGAGCACGCTCCCGTACCTGCACCGGCCGGGAGCGGACGGACGGCATGAGCCTCACGACCAGCGTCGGCTGACCGTTTCGGATGCGGCCCGCACCTTCCCCCGGGGAGGTGCGGGCCGTTTCCACGTCCGGCCCTCGGGGGGCGCCGGCACCGGAGCTCCGCCTACTGCCGGCGCCATGAAAACACCTGGTCAGATACCCTTTCCATGCTTCCGAATCAGGCTCAATAGTGGTAATGTTCTTCTTGTTGGAAGGGGATGGCACCCCGACCGGCACCACCACTCGAAACCCACGCTGGAGGACCCCTTGACCCATGCTCGCCGTGCCCGTACCGCCATCGCCGCCATGCTCGACCACCCGGAAGCAACCCGCGGGCCCGTCCCGTCCGTGAAGGCCGCCCGCGCGGCCCTGCGTCCCCTGGGCGCCCTCTCCCGCGAGGCCCGTGCCCGCGAAGGCGCAACCACCGCTCGGGAGCTGGTGGCCATCGCCGTCCGCGACGCGCTCGCCGACGCGTTCCACCTCGGGCGCACCTACGCGCTCAGCCCCCAGGACCTGGAGCAGCTCCACATCGTCCGCCTCTCGGGGCGCCCCTTCCCCGCCACGACCACGGACCGCGCCGCGGCGCTCGCCTGCTACGTCGGCAACCTCCGACGCCTCGCCGACGCGTACGGGCTGAGCGAGGACCACCTGTTCGACGGCGCGGAGGAGGTCTACAAGCACGAGATCGCGTGACCGCCCGGCCGGGGCGGCGGATGGCACCGCCGCCCCGGCCTCCCACTCGAAACCCGACGCCGGAGGAGAAGCCCGTGAACACCATGACCGCCGACGCCTCGCAGCTGTGGGCCGAGCACCAGGTCACCACGCTCGCCGAAGGCGCGCGGGAGTGGACCGTCCCCCCGTACGGATCGCTCGCGTGGAGCCAGCTCCCGCCCAACGATCCGCGCCGGTACGCCGCCGTCATCGAGGCCGCCGAGCAGTGGCGGCGCCAGGTTGCCGAGGAGGAGCGCCTGGACCAGCTGGCCGACGACGACCCTGCCGCCTGGTACGCGGAGGTGACCGCCGGGGCGAACGACGAAGCCCGACGCCTGGCCGGCCGCCTCGCCCGGATGCGCACCCTCGCCGAACTGGACGCCGCCCGCGCCCACCGCCCGCCGCGTGAGCTGCGGGCCACCCCCGGCTGGCCCCCCGTCGCCATTCCCGGCAAGCCCGGCCGGTACCTGCACCCCGCCCCGTGCGCGATGGCTGCGTGAACGAGTGCGCGGCCGCCGGGTAGCCGCGTCGTACGGCAGCCCCGGAGCGTCTACGGTCCGGCGGCCGCCGGGTGCGGCCCGTGGTGGCCGACGTCGAAAAGCGGCTGGCAAGGAAGAGGGGCGACCCGGCCCGGAGGGGACGTGCAGGCCGCCCTCGGTTCCTGGAAAAACCCTGGTCAGGGCACCCTTTTTCTAGGCGATCCGGCCTAATGCTGGTAATATTGAGCTTGTTGGAAGGGGGTGGCACCCCGGACAACGAGAACCACTCGAAACCCACACCGGAGGACGCAGGACATGACCGACATCAAGACGCGATACCGCTACGGCAAGCCGGACGGCAAGGGGCGCACCCCCGTCTACGTCGACGGTGCAGCCGACCCGGCCGGACACGTACGGAAGGTGGGCCGGGGTTCTTCCCCCTGGTGGGCGGAGGGCACCGGGGACGGCACGGCCGGAACCAGTCACACCCGCAAGTACGAGGCCGCTGAACGGCTGGTGCGCATGATCGACGCCCGCGCCTCGACGGCCGCCGAGATCGAGCGCCGCCGCGCCCGCTGCACGCAGGCCCCGGCCGGATGGCGGTTCGCCAGCTGGACCGAGATCGAGCGCGAGGGATACCGCCAGGTCCGCCCCGTGCACCGCGCCCCGTACCTCTACGGGGGCGAGGGGGAGCGATACCCCGACACCTTCGCCGCCCAGCCCGTCACCCTGACCCGGGTCACGACCCTGCACAACGGCTGTGTCGTGGTGTCCGGCACCGAGCCCGGCGACCGGCCCCCGTACGTCCTGCTGATGAACCCCGCACACGTAGCGCTCGGCGCCCTGGTGCGCGAGCAGGAGCCGCGCTACGTCGCCCCGGGTGAGTGCATGGGGTGCGAGCAGGACGGACCGCTGTACCAGGCCGGAACCCGGCTCGGTTGCGCCACCTGCACAGCGGCAGACCTCGGTGTCTCCCCGACAGACCTGCCCGCCGCCGTCGACGACGACGGCGCCGTGTGGTGGTCGGTGGGCGACACCGTGCGGCGCAAGGGCGAGCTCCCCGACGAGGACGCCGAGCCCGAGACCGGCCGCGTGACCGAGATCGAGACCTTCATCGCGGAACGGTCCCGCCGGATCGCCGTCGACTTCGGTGACCGCTGGCCCGTCCGCTGGCAGCCGGCCGGACTCGCCCCCGTCTCGTAGCACAACCGCTCCGGCCGGGGCGGCGCATGGCCGCGCCGCCCCGGCCCCTCGAAACCCGACACCGACCCGAAAGAGGACCATGAACACGCGCGTGCCAACCCCCTCCGTCGCGAGCATCACCGCCCTGCTGGCCGCCGCCGGACACCACCCCGTCGCCAGCGGCCGCGACGGATTCACCCTCCGGCCGACCGCCGACAACGCGGCCCTGGTCCTCACCTACTGGTGCGAACCCCGCGACGCCCACGAACACCTGACGGGCGGGCACATCCACCGCAGGCGCAGGATGCTCCTGGAGTGCGCGAGCCTGATCGGCGACGCCGGACACCAGGCTGCGCGAACCCCCACCGTCCAGAACCCGGGCCGGGCGGCCGTGGAGTCCGTTGTCATCTTCCCGGCCCCGGAACCCGAGCCCGAGCCCGCTGACCCCGCGCGCTGCTCCTGCACCCCGGCCGAGGTCTGCACGCGCGCCGAGCTCCGCGCCGTCGCGGCCGCCGGCCTGGACAGGGCCACGGCAGCCGCCCGCAACGCGCTCCTTGACGCGCTGCACGAGAGCTCCATCGAGCCGGTCAACCACGCTGCGGGCGGCCCGGAAGGCGTCGCTGCCCTGCTCGACCACTCCCGCGGCATCCTCGCGACGTTGCCGCCCGCACCCGACGAGTCCGCCGTACGGGCCGACCTCGAATGCCGGGGATGCGACTCCGCCGCGTGCCTCGCTTCCAACCAGCTTGCCCGCGCCGCCCTGGACCGGGCCGTCGCCCTGGCCGCCGTCAGCACCGTCGCGCTGGTCGCCGCGCGGACCATCCTGGACCGGGCCCACCTCGCGCTCACCCCCGGCGACCGGTGGAACAGCGCACGGATGACCGCCGCCGACCATCTGTCCCGGGTCCACTTCACCGCCGCGGCCGCCCTTGCGGTCCCCGCCGACGAGGTACACGGCCACTACCGGGGAGCGCGCCGCCGCCGCGGGGGCCTTGCCGTCAACCTCCGGAAAGGGCGCACCCGGTACTGGTTCGTCCGCTGGGGCAGAGCCGTCTGGCATTGAGTCACACGGAGGGGCGGAAGCGACCAGCTTCCGCCCCTCCGTGCTGCCCGGACAGGGCAGGGCGCCGACAGCCCGACGAGACGCGGCGAACCGCGCACGCAGCGGCGAGTCCTCCGCGCGAGCGACGACCACGCACCGTCAGGCCGGCGCCAGGCGCGCAGCGGGAGGCTGGGGCACCCGACCTCCGGCCGGGTTGCGAGGGGCGCTCTCGCGCCGCCCCCTCGCGCACCCCAGGCGCCGGGGGCGGGCGCCCGGTGGTGCGGCCGCGGGTTGCCGGGTGGGCATCGCACCTTCGGTGCGATCCGGCCGTGCGCCGCAGTCGTCGGGCGTGGCCGCCCTCCTTATTGCGGCCCTCCGGTCGCTGCGCTCCCTGCGGGCTGCGGTCGCAAGCTCCCTTGCGCGAAGCCCCGGGGGGCTCCTCCGGACGCCCGCCCCCCGGGGACCGGGGGACGGGCTGAAGTCCGTTGTGGCCGGGGCGATTCCTCCGCGTCGTCGTCGTCCGCCGGCACCGTCGTGGTGACCGCGAGGGGCTGAGGTCGAGGAGGGCCAGGAGGAGCTGGAGCCGGTGGAGAAGGTGCGGGCCGGCCCGGGGCCGGGGGAGGGAAAAGCGGCTGGCAAGGAGGGGGGCGGCGGGGCCCGGACGCCCTCTAAAAGATCATGGAACTTCCGGGAAAAACCCTGGTCAGACCCCCTTTTCGGCTAGGTGATCCGGCCCAACACTGGTAATATTGAGCTTGTTGGAAGGGGATGGCACCCCGGACAACGGGAACCACTCGAAACCCGCCCCACGGAGGCAGACGACATGACCGCGACGCTCACCACCGCCCAGATCGGAACGCAGCTCCGCGAGAAGGCCGCGCAGACGCCCGGCTACTGGACCGGGGGATGCGCCAACTGGGACTGTGCCAACAAGGTGTGCGAATACGTCGTAGCCGACGAGTATTACGCCTCGTACGAGGACGCGCGCGCCGCTGGCGTGGAATGGGGAATGCGCATCTGCCCGTCGTGCAAGCGCAACGTCTGGACTGACGCCCTCGTGCTCTTGAGGCGTGAGCGCGTTTCGCTGGTTCGCCGCCCGCGCTGCGAATTCAGCACCACGACGGGATGCCACCTTTCCGGGAAGTATTTCGTGCAGGTCTCCGGCGAGCGCAAGTGGTACTGCGCCCACGACGTCGCCCTCTACGTCCGTGCCGAATTCGACGTCTACCGAATCGACAGGCAGGGGCGAATCATCCACGCGACCAAGAAGCTGAGCGAGATTTTCAACGGCTGACAGGTCCTGCCCGCCGGGGCGGCGGATGGCACCACCGCCCCGGCCCCACTCGAAACCCGATCAAGGAGAAATGCCATGGCATCAGACATCTACCCGCAGGACGTATTCCACCCGGACCGCTCCCGCGCCGAGGGGTACGCGTGGGGATTCCTGGACAGCGAATGGCTTTCCATCCTCGGCTCGCACTGGGAGCGCATCCCGCTCCCGGAGTCCCCGGAGGACGCCGCCAGGCCCGGCGTGACGATGCTGCGCGACGGCGAGCCCAAGCCCTACACGCTGGCCAAGGTCCGCCGAGACGGGCAGGACATTTTCCGGGTGCTGGAAGTCGTCCGGACCCACACCCCCGAGCGCCGTTAGGCCCGTACCGGGCCGGGCCAGCATGGCCCGGCCCGGTATCCCGGTAGCACCCAGGAATTACCTGGTCAGGAGCCCTTTACGGCTTCCGAATCCGGCTCAATGCTGGTAATATTGAGCTTGTTGGAAGGGGGTGGCACCCCGACCAACATCACCACTCGAAACCCGAACGGAACGGCGGACCCCATGGCGAAGATGACCACCGAGCAGGCGACCCAGCACCGCAAGGCGCAGGACCTGATCGAGCTGGACCGCGAACTCACCCCCGAAGAGCGGGAATTCGTGCTCGACAACCTGATGGAGGAGGGGACCGCCCGGCTCGACGGCGCGTTCTTCACCCCCGGCGGTCTCGCCGTAGACATGGTGATCGAGGCATTGGGCAAAGACCGGGTGATCGACCTGTGCGCCGGAATCGGCCGTCTGGCCTGGACCGCGATGCACTACCTCCGTTCCCACGGCGCAGCGCGCGAGATCGTGTGCATCGAGAAGAACCCGGAGTACGTCCGCGTAGGCCGCAAGGTCCTGCCCGAGGCGACGTGGATCTGTGCCGACGTCTTTGCCGTGCCGACCATGGACCTGGGGGGCCCGTTCGACGTGGCCCTTGCGAACCCGCCGTACGGAGCGGTGGCACGGGGCGGACGCACGGCCCCCCGCTACACCGGCAGCCGATTCGAGTACCACGTCATCGACATCGCCGCCGAGGTGGCCCGGCACGGCGTGTTCCTCATCCCCCAGGAATCGGCCCCCTTCCGCGCCAGCGGACACGACAACTTCGAAGAGGCCCGGGGAGTCCAGTACGAGCGGTTCGAGCGCCAGACGGGAATCACCCTGGAGGCGGGGTGTAGCTGCAACACCGACGGGTACCGCGACGAGTGGCGCGACGCGGCCCCGCGCACCGAAATCGTCGTTGCCGACCTCACCGAGCGAAAGCCCGCCGCCACGACGGCCGCCAAAGCCGCACCCGCGAAGGACTGGCGCGACATGTCCGCCGTGGAGTTCACCACCCGGCCGAAGGCCACACAGTCCGCCATGTTCGACACGGGCGACCACCCGACCACCGGCACCATCGGCCTGTTCGACATCTGACAGAGCCGCCCGTACGGCGGAGCCCCCGCCGTACGGGCCGCCGGAGCGCGGCCGTGTGCGCGGTGGGCGGCGGCCGGCCGGGGGTGGCCGGGCCGGGCGCGGAGCGCCGTCGGGGCGCAGCGCCGTGGGCGCCGGCCCCGGCGTCGGGGTACGGGCGGTGCGCAGCGCCGCCCGGGGTGCACCCGTCCTTCGGCCGGGTACTGGGGGCTCCTCGCCCCCAGACCCCTCGCCAGCGCCGAGGGCGCGCTGGACCGCCCAGGTGGACAAGCAACAGGCCCCGGGCATCGCGGGGTTGTCCCGCGGCCGTACGGCGCCGTTGTCGGGTGCGGGCCGGTTCCCGCGGCGTGGCCGTCGGTGGGGGTTTTCATCGCACCTTCGGTGCGATCCGGCCGTGCGCCGCAGTCGTCGGGCCTGGGGGCCCTCCTTATTGCGGCCCGCGCTGCGCGCGGGCTGCGTCGCTTCGCTCCTTGCGCGAAGCCCCGGGGGGCTCCTCCGGACGCCCGCCCCCCGGGGACCGGGGGACGAGCTGAACTGAGTGGTGGGCCGGGGCGATTCCTCGCGCCGTCGTCGTCCGCCGGCACCGTCGTGGTGACCGCGAGGGGCTGAGGTCGACGAGGGGCGAGAGGGAGCTGCGCGACGTCGAGGGGTGCGGGCCGCCCGGGGCCGGGGGAGGGAAAAGCGGCTGGCAAGGAGGGGGGTCGGCGGGGCCCGGACGCCCTCTAAAAGATCATGGAACTTCCGGGAAAAACCCTGGTCAGACCCCCTTTTCGGCTAGGTGATCCGGCCCAACACTGGTAATATTGAGCTTGTTGGAAGGGGATGGCACCCCGGACAACGAGAACCCCTCGAAACCCACCGGAACGGAAGGGCTGGCCACCATGGACCTGCTGACTATCGACCCCCGCGACACCGTCACCTACCGCCCCGTGGAGCACCCGATGCCGCTCGGCCTGGCCCCCTACCGGCCGGGCATCACCGGCGCGGAGGAGCTGGCCGCCACGCTCGTGGCGCGGCTGGGTCTGCGCGGGCACCGGATCGAGAGCCCCCGCTACATCGAGGAGGAGCCCCGTTGCGACCGGGGCCAGATGCTGGATTCGCTGGGCTCCCGGGCGATGCGAGTGGAGTGCCACGTCGACGGCCGCCCCGTGGCGTGGCGGCACGACCGTTTCGCGCGCAACCTTGAGACCGCCTGGACGGTCGAGGTCGACGGACAGGTCCGGCCCGCCGAACTGTCCCCGTACCTCCGGGCGCATGAGCGTCTCGCCGCCCTGGCCTGGATCATGCATCGCGCGATTCAGGGATGGTAAACCCAGAAAAACCCTGGTCAGAAGCCCTTTTCTGCTAGGTGATCCGGCTCAATGCTGGTAATATTGAGCTTGTTGGAAGGGGGTGGCACCCCGACCGACACCACCACTCGAAACCCACCGAGGAGCACCCCATGCGCGCACTCATCGAGACCTTCAAGACCATCCGCGCCCGTCACCGCGCGGCCCGCCGGGCGGGTCTGCGGTCCTACACCGTGGTCCTGGACTGGAGCACCAAGGCGTACGCGCACTACGCGCCCGAGATCGTGACCGTCCGCGCATCCTCCCCGCTGGCCGCCGAGATGGACGCCCTTCTTCAGGCCGCCAAGGCCCACACCATGCACGTGGACGAGTTCCAGGGCCGCGAGGGCCGCGCCCTGCTCCTGGAGGCGGGCAACGTGCTGAAGGTCGTCGCCACCTTCTCCGGCGCGCACAGCGCCGTTCACTCCGACCACTTCTGATCTGCCCCGGCCGGGGCGGCGGTTGGCACCGCCGCCCCGGCCCCCTCGAAACCCGTACGCACAACGAGAGGCACCCAGTGAGCACCATGACCGGCACCGTCACCACCCGCGCCCGCGCCATCGAGACCGGCGCACTGATCGAGGCCGACCCCGGCATTGCCGCCGAGGTCGAGTTCCCCGCCCCGGTGGCCATGACCGAGGCCGTTTACGCGGACTGCATCGCCGTCCCCGACACGTACCGGTGGGACACCGGCATCCGGCTGGACGACGCCGAGCGGGAATGGGACCTGCTCATCACCGCGTCCCGGGCGATCAAGGCCGCCGCAGGGTCCGGCCGCCCGCCACGGCTCGCGTTCTCCCTCTACCGCGTCCCGGTCGACGGCCTCAGCCGCGACCCGCAGCGCGTGACCCTGGTGGCCGAGGCGTCGCCCGGCGACAACGGCGAGCGCGTCATCACGATCATGCGCCCGAGCGAGCACCTGCCGCAGTAAGGCGACCCGGGGCGGCCACCAGGCCGCCCCGGATGCCCCCGGCCGGAAGGGGATGGCACCCCGACCGGCACCCCTCGAAACCCGAACCGAGCACGGAATGGAGCGCCCCACATGGGCTACGAATACAGCGTTGAGGGAACCGTCCAGGTCACCCCGCCGATCCCCTTCCCCGCACTTCTCCCCCTGACGCAGGGGCCCGATCTGCCGATCTTCTGCCTGGCCCCCGGCGTTGACGACCCGGACGCCGCTGGCCCCTGGTCCGACATCGTGGGCGTGTGGGCCCTGATCCCGAAGGACGTGCCGCTCGACCAGGCGCAGCCGGTCACCGTCAGCGCGCTCGCGGTGTCTCACATCTCCAAGAGCGGAGCGATCCACCAGCCGCTCGCCAGGTTCGTCCGGCTCTGCCTGGCGGCCGGTCACGAAGTCGTCAGCGAGCTGAAGTTCCACGGCGAAGGCGGCGAGCGCGGCGAGATCCAGGTGACGCCGAGCGGCGGCATCGAATGGGTCGAGACCTCAGCCCCCGGGCGGGAGCCCGTCCGCTGGTGAAGGCCCCCGCCCGGTCCGGCCGGTACCTCCGGCCGGACCGGGCGGGGTAACCGCCGGACGCGACGGCAGCCCGTCGCCCCCTCCGCCCCCGCGCCGGCCGAGGGGCGAGCTGTCGAGAACGACGGCCGCGCCGTTCCTGCGCGCGCATCGGCGCGTGTTCGCGGCGGGCCCCCGCCGCCGTGGGTGCAGCCCTCGCGGGGACGCCGGCCCCGGCGAGGGGCCACCAAAAACGGCTGGCAAGGAAGAGGGGCGGACCGGCCCGGAGGGGACGCGCGGACCGCCCTCGGTTCCTGGAAAAACCCTGGTCAGGCCCCCCTTTTGCTAGGTGATCCGGTTCAATGCCGGTAATATTGAGCTTGTTGGAAGGGGATGGCACCCCGACCGACACCACCACTCGAATCCCGTACGAACGAAAGGCACGAACGTGACCGTGACGCAGACCGAGCAGACGGAACAGACCCCCGAGAACGAGGCGGCCGAACCGGCAGTCTTCGGCCGCCTGGTGGCGATCGACCCGCTCGACTTCGACCCCGACGGCGGTACGGAGAAGCTGGTCATCGTCGACCCGTACAACCACCGCAAGAAGCGCGAGGAGGGCGACACCACCGAGCCCGACGCGGCTCTGATCGCCAGCGTCGAGGAGGTCGGCGTTCAGCAGGCGATCATTCTGCGCCCGCAGGAGGGCGAGCGGGACGGACAGCTCGGCATCGTGATCGGCCAGCGCCGCACCCTGGCCGCGTTCCGCGTCGCCAGCGCGGCCGCACAGGAGGGCCGCGAGTACCGGAAGATCCCGGCGATCATCCGCGACGACCTGCGCGGCGTCGATGACGAGGCGCTGACCGTCTCGATGGTGGAAAACCTGCACCGCCGCCAGGCGAGCGCGCAGGACGACGTGGACGCCGCCGAGCAGCTCGCCCTTCTGGTCAAGGCCAAGAAGGTACCCAAGGCCCGGAAGCGCAGCCTGGCCGCCGCCATCGGCCGCACCGAGGAGGAGCTGGACGCGGCCCACAAGGTCGCGCAGATGGACGCGGAGACCCTGGAAGACCTCCGGGACGAGGAGATCGAATTCGACTGGGTCGAGCTGGGCGACTACGACGAGGTCAAGGACGTGTCCAATGCTCAGGTCACGCTCATGCGGGCCAAGGCCAAGGACGAGCAGGAGGGCAACGCCAAGCGGGGCGCGTGGAAGACCGCCATGCAGGAGCTGCGCGCCAAGAAGGCCCGGACCGAGCGGATCGAGACCCTGAAGGCCGAACTGGCCGAGAAGAAGGTCAACACCGTCCACTGGGTGTGGAACTGGTCCTACAGCCCCGCCCGGCCGCTGGAGGAGCTGGTCAGCGGCATCGGTATGCCGATGAGCGAGCAGGGGCACAGCGAGACCTGCGAGGGGCACGCCGCCACGATCGACCCCGACGCGGCCGAGGTGGTGTGGCTGTGCGTCGACTGGAAGAAGCACGGCCACCGGATTGCCGGGGCCGCCCAGGGCGACGACAGCGACAGCGAGCCCGACGAGGAGGCGGACGCCAAGGCCGAGGCCGTGCGCGAGGAGCGCCGCCGCGTGAAGGTGAACAACCTCGCGTGGAGGACTGCCCGGGAGGGCCGGGAGGCTCACATCGCGGACATGTGCAAGGACAAGGGCGAGGCCCCGGCCGACGTCAAGGACCTGATCATGCGGACGCTCCTCGTGAGCGATGGGCACTACGTGCACTACGTCGGGAGCCAGGAGCACGGGGCGATGCTGGCGAAGTTCCTGGGGGACGAGCGGCTCACCCGTCAGCCGAAGGACGTGATCACCTCTCTGCTCAAGAAGACCGCGAGCAAGCGGTATTGGTGGACGCTGTTCGCGCACGTGGCGGGCTACTTCGAGGCCGAGCACATGAAGGACGACGCATGGCGCGGGGAGCCCCACTACCACCACGGCCCCTCGGTGCGCGGACGGATCAGGCCCGCGACCGCCGAGTGGATCAGCTTCCTGAAGCACCACGGGTACGGCGTGACGGAGGTCGAGGCGGAGACGGTGGCCACCGCCGAGCAGGAGGCCGAGGCCGAGGCCGAGCGCAGGGCCGAGCAGGAGCGGCAGCGCGAGGAGCGGGAAGCGGCCAGGGCCGCGCGGCAGGCCGAGAACCCCGCCCCCGACGAGGACGAGGAGTCCGGCGACGACGGCGACGACGGTGAAGAGGACTACCAGTACGACGACACGGATGAGGAGTACGAGGAACCGGCCGGGGCGGTAGAGAACGCGGACCCCGAGGCCGAGGACGAGACGGACGCGGGGCCGGACGAGGCGGAGGGGCGCGGGCACGCGCCCGCCGAGGACGGCCAGGAGGACGGCGAGCGGGAGTAACAGCGGCACCGGGCAGGCCCGTTCCTTGACGGGCCTGCCCCGGCCGGGGCGGCGGTTGGCACCGCCGCCCCGGCCCTCGAAACCCATCACGCACGAGGAGAGCGCACCATGACAGACGTTCGTATCGACCCCCACACCGACACGGCCGGGGACCGGCTGATCCGCACGCTCGAAGCCCACGGGCTGACGGCCCGCACCGGCACCGATGTCCACACCGGCACCGACATGGTCACCGTCGACATCGCGGGCGGGCCCGAAATCTGGATCGCGGACCGCACCGGCCACACCGACAGCCCCGTGGACGCCCACCCCGGATGGGTCGCGGTCTACCGGCCGCACGCCGACCTCAGCGACGAGGGAGAGACCGAGGTCTACCGGTCCGAGGGAGCAAGCGGCTTCACCCAGGACACCGCCGCTCTGGTGGTCGCGGTCGTCCAGTGCGCCGCCGCCCGCAGCCTGGCCGCCGCGTGACGGCCCCCGTCCACGACGCCCGAGCGCTGGCCCACCTGGCCCGCCAAGACGCCGGGCCGCCCCCGGCAGAGGCCGAGGAACGCGCCGACTGGCGCGCGGAGCTGCGCGCGGCCCACGACGACTACCGCGCCGGCCGCGCCATTGCGGTCGGCGTCGACCGGCTCGACACGGTCCGGCGCGCGGTCCGGGCCGGACGCTACGACGCCCGAGACCACCAGGACCTCACGGAGGCCCTGGCCGCCGTGGAACACGGCTGCATGTCCTCCTGGCGCACCACCCCTTACGGGCTGGTCTGGATCGACAACGAGTTCTGAACTGCCCCGGCCGGGGCGGCGGATGGCACCGCCGCCCCGGCCCCGCTCGAAACCCACCACCCCGAGAACGAGGAGATCACCCATGACGGACGCTCAAGAACGCACGGCCCGCGACCTGCTGAGCGAGGCACTCCAGGCGGAAGGGCACACCATCGGCGGGGAGGCGTGGCTGGGCAGCGGCTGTTTCGTTCTGACGGTCCAGGTCGCCGGTCCGGCCCAGCTCTGGATCAGTGACGCCGACGCCCAGCTCGACTATCCGCCTGCCGAGCACACCGGTTGGACCGCGTTCTACCACTCCCATGGCCTGGACACCGAGGAGGACGCTCCCGAGGTCTACCGGTCCACCGACACCGACTGTGCGGCGGACACCGCGAATCTCGTGCGGATCGTCAACGCCTACGTGGCCGCCGCCACGGCGTAGCCGGAACGCAGACCGGCGACCGCCCTGCCATAAGGCAGGACCCCCCACACAAGTGCGGCAGGCTGGCGCGGTCGCCGGTCTTCTCGAAACCCGTACCGCGCGTGGTGGCGACATCCCCAGAAGGGGGCGCTACTTCCACGCGGAACGAGAGAACACCAGGGTAGCGGGTCCAGGCCAGGGGACGAAAAGAGATCAGAAAAGCGCCCCCAGTGCTTCCGATTCGGGTGAAAGCTGGTATTGTTGTTCTTGTTGGAAGGGGATGGCACCCCGACTAGCACCACCACTCGAAACCCGTACGGAAGAGGCAACCGATGGCTTCCACCCTGGAACTCTCCGAGGCCGCGCTGACCGGTCTGCGCGACTACCTCATGGCCACCGCCGCCGACGAGGACAAGGCCCCGCTGGAGGAACTGGACGGACTCAGCGACACCGTCCTCGCGGCCTACTGGCACGGCTACGTCGAGGCCAGCAAGGCCGGACGCGACGGGCAGGCACTGCACGCGGCCGCGCTCAGCAAGGCACTCGCCGCGCCGCTCGGCGCGGTCTGCGCCGAGACCGGCGCACTGCGCGCCGCCCTCGCCCAGTCCTTCCAGTAACCCGACCCGGCCGGGCGGCGGATGGCACCGCCGCCCGGCCCCTCGAAATCCGCCCCGTTCAGCCAGAGAGAGGCCCCCGATGACCACCCCCTCCCCAGACGTCGAAGCCGGCCCCGCGAAGACCCGCACCATCGACGAGCCCGAGATCGACAAGCGCAGCGCCGAATCCCCCTACTTCGGACGGTTCACCTGCGACGTCTGCGGCGACGACTTCGCCGTCCACCGTTCGCTCACCGTCGAAGAGCGCGAGTTCACCGACATCGAGACCCGCGCGACGTGGTCCGGCCTGATCGTGGTCGCCTGCGACCGCAGCTAACAGCACCCGACCCACCCGGGGCGGCGGATGGCACCGCCGCCCCGGCCCCCTCGAAACCCGACGCAAGGAGAAGCCCGACCATGACCCTCCCCAGCGACCTGCCGAACCCCGACGGCAACGCCGAGACCGCCCGCTCCCGCCGTGACCTCCTGGTCGCCCGGCACGACGGCCGGATGTTCACCGAGACCATCGGCCGCCCCCTGCTCCGCGCCCAGCAGACCGCGCAGACCTACCGGGCGGCCGCCGATCACGCCGAGCTCGACCGGTGCGGAGCTCCCGATCGCGTCTGGCTCAGGGGCCAGTCGGCCCTGTGCCACCACCGCGCCCGCATCGCGGCCGACGAGGCCGCCCTGGCCACCGAGCGGACGCAGCCGGGCCAGGCCGCCGCGTGGGCCGCCCTGGCCGACCGCTACGCGACGGCGGCCCGCCACCTCGCCCGCCCCGCACCGGTCCGGGCCGCAGAGATCACCAACCTCCGCGTCGCCGCCGATGCGCTGGAGGCCCTGATGACCCCCGTGATCCCGGCGCAGCCCGCCGCCCCCCTGTCCTGCATCGCCCTGTTCAGCGTCGACAGCGGTCGCCAGGCGCTCGACAGCGCCCGACGCGGTAACGGGCCGGTGCTCAGGCACGTGAACACGGTGGAGGTGGAGCTGCTGCTGTTCGCCGCGTACGCCCAGGGGCAGGCCGAGACCGGCTACCACATCGCCACACAGGCCGTCCGTGCGCTCGACCGCGCCCGCAAGACCGCGCCCGAGGACGAGGCCGAAGCCATGGACCCGCAGGCCCTGGCCACCGCCTTCGAGCTGAGCGAGCAGGCCCTGGACGCGGCCGAGGCCGCCACCCCGCCCGCGCCGTAGAACCCGAGCCCGGCCGGGACGGCCGCACCGCCGCCGTCCCGGCCCCGGACCCCCAGGAGAGCCCTGCCCGATGCCCCAGCCCCATCCCGAGGCGCACGAAGGAACGCCCGCCACGCTGTACGAAAGCCTGCTGACGCGCCCCTTCTACCTGCCGGGTGCGCACCTGCCCGACTCAGCCGGCCCCGTCTGGACCTGCTGGACATGCACCACACCGTGGCCGTGCGCCACCGCCCAGCCGTACCTCCGGGCCGGACAGTGCAGCACGCGCAGCGCGACGACCCAGTGGAAGCCGTGCGGCGCGACGACCCAGTGGGAGCGGAACGGCCCCCGACGCTGGCACGTCGGCCCAGACTGCTACACCCGCAAGGATGCCCTGAACGCGCTGGCCGAGGAACTCCACCAGCAGCGCATGGCGAACCCCACCTACCCGCCCAGCCACTACTACCCGGAGAAACCCCGCCGCCGCCGACGCCAGCGCCCGCCGTACGACCACACCCCCATGGGGCCGGGCGACATCCAGCCCGGCACCTGGCTATGGGTCATCCCCGGCGGACTCCACCCCGGATGGGGCGACATCCACCGACTCGCCATGCTCACCGCACTCGGCACGCCGTACTGCGAGGTCTGGATGGACGACACCACCGTTCACCGCGTCCGATCCGAGAAGCTGATCGTCACCGACGCCGGACGCCAGGCCGCCCACGCCGCAGGGCTCACCACCCTCCGGCAGGCGAGCGGGCCCCGACCGCGCCCCCTGCTCCCCGAATGGCGATGGGTCGACTGGACCCTGGCCGAGCACATCGCCCACCAGGAGCACGCCGCCCCCACAACTGAGCCAGCCGAACAGCCCGTCCAGGACGAGCTGTTCACCGTCGCCTGACGGACTACCCCGGCCCGGAACGACCATCGTTCCGGGCCGGAGGTATGTCCGCGTCCGGCGCGGCGACGGCGCCGACGGGCCGATGAGGGCGAGGGAACCGCGGAGGCCGTCGGCGCCACCGTCGTGCGCGCCGGCCTGCCGGAGAACGCGCGGCGAGTGCGCCCGCCGTGGAGCGGCACCCGGCCTCCGGCCGGATGCGAGGGGCGCTCTCGCGCCACCCCCTCGCGCACCCCCGGCGCCCGTGGCCGGCCCCGGTGGCACGGCAGCGGGAACCAGGGTGTGACGGCCGCTCGTACCTCACGGCCAGGCCAGGATGCGCGACGGGGCGCTTTCCTCGTGGTCGCCGCCGCGACGGGGGACCTCCAAGTCGGGGCCGGGGCGGCGGCGACCTCGAGGACGCTCCGCCCGGCGGGGCCCCTGGAGCTACTCGTCGTACGGCACCCGTCCTTCGGTCGGGTACTGGGGGCTCCTCGCCCCCAGACCCCTCGCCAGCGCCAAGGGCGCGCTGGACCGCCCAGGTGGACAAGCAACAGGCCCCGGGCATCGCGGGGTTGTCCCGCGGCCTGCGGGCCGGTGGTGAAGGTGCGGGTGGTTGCCCGCGGCGTGGCCGTCGGTGGGGGGTCTCATCGCACCTTCGGTGCGATCCGGCCGTGCGCCGCAGTCGTCGGGCGTGGCCGCCCTCCTTATTGCGGCCCTCCGGTCGCTGCGCTCCCTGCGGGCTGCGGTCGCAAGCTCCCTTGCGCGAAGCCCCGGGGGGCTCCTCCGGACGCCCGCCCCCCGGGGACCGGGGGACGGGCTGAAGTCCGTTGTGGCCGGGGCGATTCCTCCGCGTCGTCGTCGTCCGCCGGCACCGTCGTGGTGACCGCGAGGGGCTGAGGTCGAGGAGGGCCAGGAGGAGCTGGAGCCGGTGGAGAAGGTGCGGGCCGGCCCGGGGCCGGGGGAGGGAAAAGCGGCTGGCAAGGAGGGGGGCGGCGGGGCCCGGACGCCCTCTAAAAGATCATGGAACTTCCGGGAAAAACCCTGGTCAGACCCCCTTTTCGGCTAGGTGATCCGGCCCAACACTGGTAATATTGAGCTTGTTGGAAGGGGATGGCACCCCGGACAACGAGAACCCCTCGAAACCCACACCGGAGGAACCCATGAGCGAGCAGATCACCCCCGAGCGTCAGGCCGAGGCGGAGACGATCGGCCGCACGGTCTACCAGGCCATGCGCGCCGAGATGATCGAAGCGTCCAGCCAGCGGGAGGGCATCGACACCCCCCTCCTCATGGCAGGGCTGGAGGTCGAGGCGACCTACCAGGCCGCCCGCGAGGCACTGACGAAGGCCCGCGCCGAACGCCAGAACGTGCACTACGCCATGTGGCGCGCGAACAAGGACCCCCGCGCCGTCGCGGCCCTGCTGCCCGCCACCGTCAAGGCCGCCACCGTGCGCGCTGCCGTAGTCAAGCTCGCGCCGTCCCAGGACTTCGAGGCCCTGCCGCTGTGGCGCACCGACGACGAGGAGGCCGCAGCCACCAACTGACCCCGAACGGCCGGGCGGCGGATGGCACCGCCGCCCGGCCCCGCTCGAAACCCGATACGACGCACCGCAGGAGAGCACGCCATGAAGTTCCAGGTCCACACCGCCATCGGCCACGACGCGACCCTTGTTCCGGCCCCGCTCGACACCCACGAGGCCGCCCGAGAGTTCACCGCCACGCTGGCCCACCTTTTCCAGGTCGAGCCCGCCCGTGTCATCCATGACGAATACCGGGCCGCCGAGTACGTGTGGACCAACGTCACCGTGTCCCTTCCCGCCATCGGTGAGGCGGTGTTCAGCGTGGACAGCCGCAAGACGGCCCGCGAAGCGGTCCGCCTGTACCTGGACAACAAGGCGGTGCCGTTCGCCTGGACGGACAGCAGGAGCGCCGGGCAGACGTTCGCCGGAGCCGTGGCCGCCGCCGTCCGCGAGCGTGACGCCCGCGCGGCCCGCCAAGGCTGAACAGGCTTGGGGCGGCGGTCATCGCCGCCGCCCCGAACCCCAGAAAAACCCCTGATCAGAACCGCCCCCCGCTTCCATATCCGGCTCAACGCTGGTAATATTGAGCTTGTTGGAAGGGGGTGGCACCCCGACCGGCACCACCACTCGAAACCCACACCACGGAGGAACCCCGTGATCACCACCACCATCGAGCACAGCAGGGTCTACGGCACCACCGCCCGCGTCAGCGACCACCACGGTTGGCTCAAGGCCACTCTGCGACAGCACGGATTCGAGTGGTCCCACTCCCTGAACGCGTTCGCCGCCCCCGGCACCCGTACCTGGCCGTTCGACCCCTTCAAGTTCGCCAAGGTCACCGGCGAACTCCGGCGGTGCGGATTCCCCGTCAAGGTGGTCGTCGACAACGCGCGGCCCGAGGCCGACCCGGTCGCGGACGCGGTGACCGAGCTGTTCGATCTCGCGTACGCCGTTCAGCGGCTCGGGGCGGCACTCGCCCAGGACATGCTCACCCGGCCTAGCCGGGTCACCGCCGAGCGCGTGAGGCAGGCCCAGGAAGCCGTGGAGGCCGCCACCGCCAAGGCCGAGGAGATCGAGCAGCGCCCCGGCGTCTACGAGCACCCCGAGATGCGAAACGTCTGGCACCTCCTCAACCAGGGGTGGACGGCCGTCGGTCTGCCCCCCTTCTAGGCCCCCGCACATCCCCGAAGGGGCGGACGCCGACCAGGCGTCCGCCCCTTCGGCGTGCCCGCGCGGCGAGGAGCGCCGACGGCCCGCCGGGGCCGCGCCGGTCACGCACCGAGGAGACCGGACCCGGCGCGAGCGACGGCCGCGCCGTGGGACCGGCGGCCGGTGCGCAGCTCCGTCGCCCGGCACCCGACCTCCGGCCGGGTGCGAGGGGCGCTCACGCGCCACCCCCTCGCACACCCCCGGCGCCTGTGGCCGGCCCCGTCGTCCGCCTGCCGGTGGCCGAGCAGTGCGGCACCCCGGGCGATCTACGTGACCGGTCGTCCGCCGGGCGCGGCGCGCCGCGGAGCGCAGAAAACCGGCTGGCAAGGAGAGGGGGCGGCCCCGCCCGGAAGGCGCGCGCGGGATCTGCGATTCGAGAAAAACCCTGGTCAGGCCCCCTTTTCCGCTTCTGAATCCGGTTCAAGACTGGTAATATTGAGCTTGTTGGAAGGGGATGGCACCCCGACCCGCACCACCACTCGAAACCCGCACCACACGGAGGGCACAGATCATGACCACCACCCAGCGCGCGGACCAGGACCAGCAGCTTCCGGCCCTGACGAAGATCGGCGGAGCCTGGCACTGCGTCATCTCCAACAAGCTCTTCAAGGTCACCAAGCCCGGCCGTAACTGGACCGTCGCCCGCGCGGACGACGCCGCAGACCCGCAGCCGGTCGCGTCCGCCCGCACCCGCAAGGAAGCCCTTGCCGCAGCCCTGACCGCCCTCTCCGTCTCCCTGGCCCTGCCCGAGCCGACCGTCACCCACGTCGGTTCCCGCCTGAACGCCCTCGGCGGCGGCGCGACCATCACCATCGCCGGACTGGTCTCCGTCTTCTACCGGCTGGAGAAGGGGGGATACACCCAGCCGTGCGGCAAGTGCGGCGGCAAGGGGCACATCAACGCCTACGACCACGTCCAGGGAGGCATCTGCTTCGACTGCGCGGGATACGGAGCCCTCGGGGCCCCGATGCCCCTTGAGCACCGGATCGAAGACGTGAAGTACCTGGCCACCGACATGCGCAAGCAACACGAGCGGGCCATCATCGACGCCGCCAAGGGCCGGGCGATCTGGGCCAAGTTCAGCACCGCCGAGCCCGAGCTGGCCAAGTGGATGGACAACGACGGAAGCACCTTCCCCGACGACATGCGCCGTCTGATCACCTCCGGCAAGTCCATGACGCCCCGCCAGGACCAGGCCGCCCGCCGGGCCGCCGAGGAGTACGCCCACCGCGACGAGCGCGCAGCCGCCGAAGCCGCCGCGCGCGCCGAACGCATCGCCTCCGCCCGATCCCTGGCCGAGGGCGACGACGTGGCCCACGAGGGCACCGTCACCCTGGCCAGGACCGTCGACGGCGCATTCGGCTCCCGGATGCTCCTCCTGATCGACGCAGGAGACGGACTCACGCTGAAAATCTTCAGCACCAGCAAGGCGGCATGGGAAGCCGAGGAAGGCGACCGGGTGCGCATCACCGGCACGGCCAAGAAGCCCCAGACCGACAGGTACGAGGGCACGCCGCAGACCCCCGTAGCCCGCCCGCGCATCACCATCGTCGCCACCGCCGACGAGCTCGAAGCAGTCGCGGTGTAACCCCGGCGGCGGGGCGACCCCAAGTCGCCCCGCCGCCCGGCCCGCTCCAGCCGTGCGGCGTGGGCGGCGGCCGGCCGGGGGTGGCCGGGCCGGGCGCGGAGCGCCTTCGGGGTGGCGGCCCGTGGGCGCCGGCCCCGCCGTGCGGGGCGCAGCCCGGTGCGCGGCACCGTCGTACGGCACCCGTCCTTCGGGCGGGAACTGGGGGCTCCTCGCCCCCAGACCCCTCGCCAGCGCCAAGGGCGCGCTGGACCGCCCAGGTGGACAAGCAACAGGCCCCGGGCATCGCGGGGTTGTCCCGCGGCCGTGCGGCGCCGTTGTCGGGTGCGGGCCGGTTCCCGCGGCCTGCGGGCCGGTGGGGGTTTTCATCGCACCTTCGGTGCGATCCGGCCGTGCGCCGCAGTCGTCGGCCCTGGGGGGCCTCCTTATTGCGGCCCTCCGGTCGCTGCGCTCCCTGCGGGCTGCGTCGCTTCGCTCCTTGCGCGAAGCCCCGGGGGGCTCCTCCGGACGCCCGCCCCCCGGGGACCGGGGGACGAGCTGAGCTGAGTGGTGGGCCGGGGCGAGGAGAGCGGTTTCGTCGTTGTCCGCCGGCACCGTCGTGGCCGGGGCGAGGGGCTGAGGTCGAAGAGGGAGAGAGGGGAGCTGCGCGACGTCGAGGGGTGCGGGCCGGCCCGGGGCCGGGGGAGGGAAAAGCGGCTGGCAGCGAGGGGGGTCGGCCGGGCCCGGACGCCCTCTAAAAGATCATGGAACTTCCGGGAAAAACCCTGGTCAGACCCCCTTTTCGGCTAGGTGATCCGGCCCAATACTGGTAATATTGAGCTTGTTGGAAGGGGATGGCACCCCGGACAACGAGAACCCCTCGAAACCCGTTGAAAGGTGCTGGACATGACCGTCAAGACCCGCAACTCTCGCCCCGCCGCCAAGAAGGCCACCGAGACCCCGCAGCCGGTCGTCACCGTCGTTGACACCCGTCACCCGAAGTCCGGCCTGTCGGTCAGCTACCGCGTCACGGTGGACACCGTGGAGCGCGCCGAGGTGATCAGTGAGGCGGGAGTCTCGGCCGGGCTGGTCGCCCGCCTCACGATCCAGGCGGGCCCGCGACAGCGCCCCGTGACCATCATGGCCAGCCGCCTTATCGGCGAGGGTGAGTGGTACGCCGACGCCATGACCGAGCGCGGCGGCCGCGTCCACCACTCCCGTGGATTCGGGAACCGGCGCGGGGTTCCCCGTCGCCTCCTGTCCGACCTGGGCGACGTGCTCACTCTCTGCGCGTACGACGTTCGCGGACTGGTCGAGGACGCCGAGCCCGGCCGCCCGCTGAAGCTGCGCAAGGTCAAGGCCAAGCGCAAGGCGAAGGCCGACGCCGAGGCGTAACCCGGAGGGCCGGGGCGCGGCGAGCGCCCCGGCCACAAAGGGGGGCCGGATGAGAAAAACCCTGGTCAGGCCCCCCTTTTCCCTTCCAAATCCGGCCCAACACTGGTAATATTGAGCTTGTTGGAAGGGGATGGCACCCCGACCGGCACCGCTCGAAACCCGCACCACTTCACCGAGAGGCACCCGAGATGGCTACCAAGACGACGCGCCGCCGCTCCACCAAGCCCACCAAGACCCCCGAGGAGCGCGCGGCAGAGGTAGACGCCCTCCACGAGCAGCTCAACACCGCGATTGCGTCCCTGGTCTCCGCCGACGGATGGAAGGCGATGCTTCGCGCGACCGTCGCGAACCTCGGCCGCTACTCCGCCAACAACATGCTGCTGATCCTGGCCCAGTGCCCGCACGCCACCCAGGTGCGCAGCTTCAAGCAGTGGAAGGAAAACGGCCGCTCCGTCCGCAAGGGGGAAAAGGGACTGCGGATCTTCGCCCCCATGACGGTGAAGAAGAAGGACGAGACCGGCGCGCCGGTCCTGGACGAGAACGGCCAGGAGCAGAAGAGGACCCTCTTCAAGACCGTTGCCGTGTTCGACATCAGCCAGACCGACCCCATCGAGGGCGAGGCCGCCCCCGAGGAGCCCACCACGGAGCCCGCCTACGCGCTCGGCGGGAAGGTGGAAGGCGACGCCCCGGCCGAACTCTGGAACGGCCTTACGGCCCACATCGAGGGCCACGGGTACACGGTGCGGCTGGAGTCCACCGGCCGCGCGGACGGGTACACCGACCCCGCGACCCGCGTAGTCGGCATCCAGGCCAGCGACCCCGAGGCACACCGCGTGATCACGCTCGCCCACGAGGGCGCGCACATCGAGTGCGGCCACGTCGCGGACATGGACGAGTACCGCCGCCACCGGGGCCGCATGGAGTGCGAAGCCGAATCCGTCGCGTACATCGTCGCCGGGGTGGCCGGACTGGACGCCGCCCTTACGTCCGTCCCGTACATCGCGGATTGGGCAGGCCGGACCGCCGAAGAAGTCCGCGAGACGCTTGCAGCCGCAAGCGCAACGGTCGTCCGCGCCGCCCGCGCGATCCTGGCCACCACGACCGCCACGCCGGACGAGGCGACGGAGACCGGCGAGGCGGAGCGCGCGGCGGAGGAAGCCGCCCACGCCGCCTACCAGGAGGTACGCGCCGAGATGATCGAGACCGCGCACCAGCGCGAGCAGGGCCAGCCGCTCAGCGCCGCCCCGGAGACCGCAGCCGCCCAGGGGTGAACGCAGGGCCGGGGGAGGGAGAGCCCTCCCCCGGCGCGGCGGGAGCGCGCCGACCGGACCGCCGTAGCGCGGCAGCCGACGGCGGCCGTGTCCGCACCTCCCGGCGGACGACGACCGCGCCGCCGGACCGGCCGCCGGTGCGCCCCCCGCCGTGGGCGCACCACCAGAACAACCCCGCCGGGGCGGCGGATGGCACCGCCGCCCCGGCTCCCTCGAAACCCCGACCACACCGCGCGAAGGACAGACCGATGAACGTACTCACCATGACCACCTGGGTTGCCGTCTACGGATGGGGGCCCGAGACCGACGCACCCGCACTCGTCGTCTACTCCACGGCCACCAACGAGGCCACGGCCCGCGAGCTCGCCGACACCGCCGCCGAGAAGTTCGGTCGCGAGAATGCGTGCTCCTGCTGCGACAACGAACCTCAGCTCTGGACCGTCCTGCGCGTCCCCTTCGGTCAACTCCCGCCGCAGGCCGACGAAACCAGTGCGAGCCTGCACGTGGGAGAGCGCGGGTAACGGCCCCGCCCCGGCCGCGCGGTTCGTGCCGCGCGGCCGTGTGCGCGGTGGGCGGCGGCCGGCCGGGGGTGGCCGGGCCGGGCGCGGAGCGCCGTCGGGGCGCAGCGCCGTGGGCGCCGGCCCCGGCGTCGGGGTACGGGCGGTGCGCAGCGCCGCCCGGGGTGCACCCGTCCTTCGGCCGGGTACTGGGGGCTCCTCGCCCCCAGACCCCTCGCCAGCGCCGAGGGCGCGCTGGACCGCCCAGGTGGACAAGCAACAGGCCCCGGGCATCGCGGGGTTGTCCCGCGGCCGTACGGCGCCGTTGTCGGGTGCGGGCCGGTTCCCGCGGCGTGGCCGTCGGTGGGGGTTTTCATCGCACCTTCGGTGCGATCCGGCCGTGCGCCGCAGTCGTCGGGCCTGGGGGCCCTCCTTATTGCGGCCCGCGCTGCGCGCGGGCTGCGTCGCTTCGCTCCTTGCGCGAAGCCCCGGGGGGCTCCTCCGGACGCCCGCCCCCCGGGGACCGGGGGACGAGCTGAAGTCCGTCGTGGTCGAGGCGGGGAACGGAGCGCCGTGTCCGAGTGCCGGCGCCGCCGTGGTGACCGTCCGGGGGCTGAGGTCGAGGAGGGCCAGGAGGAACTGGAGCCGGTGGAGAAGGTGCGGGCCGGCCCGGGGCCGGGGGAGGGAAAAGCGGCTGGCAAGGAGGGGGGTCGGCGGGGCCCGGACGCCCTCTAAAAGATCATGGAACTTCCGGGAAAAACCCTGGTCAGACCCCCTTTTCGGCTAGGTGATCCGGCCCAACACTGGTAATATTGAGCTTGTTGGAAGGGGATGGCACCCCGGACAACGAGAACCCCTCGAAACCCGCACCACACGGAGGCAAACGACATGACCGCGACCGCGACCCGCGCCCCCCAGCTCTTCACCTGCACGTGCAGCGCGAAGCCGGAGCCGCACCTGGCCTCCGTCCAGCGCATCCTGGTCGCGGGGGCCCCGGAGGTTGACCCGCAGTTGGTGCGCCGGGCCCTGGAGGATGTCCGTTACGACCTCTCG
>NZ_CP108496.1 GCF_041435435.1 Streptomyces sp. NBC_01241
GATGGCATACCCCGCACCCTTTACTCGAGACCCAACAAAAACTTATCCACCAACTTACCCCTCTCCTTAACCTTCGGCCGCCCATTCCAGTCCCAGCGCGGCGAGCGCCTGGAGTTTGTCGGCGGTGAGCTTGGCGCGGCGGGTTTTCTGGTTCATGGTCCAGACTCCGAGCTTGACCTCTGTGCCGTCCTCTAGCCGCTCTACGTGTCCCCGTGGGACGGTCACGGAGCCCTCCCGGGTCTTGTACTGAGCGAGGGCTGCGACGCCCTTCTCGAAGGCGCCCATGGGCGTGGTGGGCGGCTTTGTGGGCGTTTCCAGTTCCGGGGCGGGCGGTGTGATGCCGAGCTGCTCGAGGCGTTCGCGTTGCCCGGCCACCAGGGCCTGCCAGACCTTCGGCGTCCGCTGCTTGGCCAACCACTTCCCGATGTCCATGCCGTGGACCGTGAACCCGGGCAGGACCTCCGCCTGGCCCTCTTCGTCGCGTACGAGCTCGCGCAGTGCGGCGTAATGGCGTTGCCACTCCGCCGGCCACACCGGGTTCCAGTCCTCGTCCACGGCTTCCAGTGCCGTCTTCCAGTCGGGGTGTCCGTCCAGCGCACCGGGCCGTCGCAAATTCGAAAGCCACTGTCCCACCGGCCGGTCCAGCATGGTCGCCGACCTCGGTGCGCAGAGTGTCCAGTGCTGGTCGTAGTAGGCCTTGGCGGCTTCGAGGTTTTCCTGGAAGCGTTCATCGGCCGGTGACCAGACCATGCCGAGTTGTTCGAGTCGCCTCGCGCGTTGGCCGGTCATCTGTCCGGCTGCGTAGGCGCGCCGTTGTTCCGCGACCCATTGGCCAAGTGGTGTCGCGCCTTCGCGGTGTCCGTAGGGCACGCGGGCGTTCCCGACCCGTTCGACGTACGTCTTCAGCTTCGCCCAGCCGCGGGCCCAGTCCTGGCGTTCGGTGTCGATCACGTTGAAGGAGACCCAGTCCGCGACCATCACCGGATCCCTGGGGGCGGCGAAACGGAGCAGCAACCGTGATTCTTCCTCGCCTTCCTCGGGCGCAGAGCCGATGTTCACGGACGGTTGCGCGACGTCCTTCTGCGGCTCCTGGGGAATCGCCAGCAATTCCACGGCCTCTTCATCATGAGCGCGCAGCCCTTCCAGGACTTTCACCAGGGGCCGGTAGGACCCGGAGGTGAACATGTCCTCGGGCTGCTCTCCCGGCTGGAGGAATACCGGCACGATCAGGGAGGCGAGCTTGCCCTGTCCGGGCTTCTGGCGGAGCGCCCGGCCGATGGCCTGGACGATGTCGTGCGGCGCTCCCTTCGGGTCCAACAGGGCCACGGAGTCCACCGCGCGGATGTCGACGCCCTCGCCCAGGACCCGGCAGTTGGAGAGCACGGCCCGCTGCGCCGTGGACCCGAACGAGCCCAGGACTTCTTGCCGGCGTTCGGGGACGTGCTCGCCGCACAGCCAGTTGGCCCAGATCCGCTTCGGGTACGTCTCGGGCTGGTCGGCGTGCAGCTTCGCCGCGACGCGCTCCAGGCCTTCCGCGTACGCCTGCGCCTCGATGGTCCGGTGGTGGAAGGTGATGCACGTCGACAGGTCGTGCTGCGCCATCGTGTGCAGCAACGCGGCCTGCAAGGCCCCGAGCCGCTGACCGCGCATCTCCTCGCTGTGCCGCTCCTCGCCCATCAGCCGCTCCGGGGTGACGACGGGGTCCTGGAGCTCCAGAACGATGATCTGGTACCGCGCCAACAGGCCCCGGGAGACGGCAGATGCGAGCGAGAGTTTGTAGAGGACGGGCCCGAAGACTTTCTCGTCGTCCATGGAAGCTGCCATCTCACGCGGCAGCGGGTCACGCACTCCCTCGGCGACCTCGCGGTTGAGCCGCTCTTCCCAGATCCGCGGTGTGGCCGTCAGGTACAGCCGACGGTGGGCAGGGATGACGGTCTGGTCGTGGATGTCCGCCCATGCCTTACCCATCGAGCCACTTGTCCTGTGGGCCTCATCAACCACCGCGAGGTCTACTGGATCAAGCTTCTGACCGTAGACACCCTCGAAAGCCTCCGCCAGAACACCCAGAGACGCGTAGGTGGCGTAGATGGTGACCGGCCCCTGCCCGTGCCACAGCGCCAACTGGATCGGGTTCGTCGTGGAGCGCACCTTCAACGACCACAGCCCCGGATCGTCCTGAAGCGAACACACCGCAACCGCCGGCCCCTTGTGCCCGGCCTCGTGCCACGCCCTCACCGTCTGCGCCAGCAGATCCAGTGTCGGCACCAGCACGAGCACACGCCCCCTGGGCACAAGCCGCTTCGCCGACGCGGCAGCCATGATGGTCTTCCCCGTGCCACACGCGGCGTGCACCTGCCCACGAAGACCATTCCAGGGAATACCACCCGGCGGAACATCAAGACCGCGCACAATGGCGGCAACGGCCTCGATCTGGTGATCACGCAGCTTCACGGCCATGCCCCGTGTTCTCCTTTTCGCGGAATGCGGCGCGTAATAACAAATGGAATCCAGGGCGCAAGGTGCGCGGTGGTAGGGGTGTAGCATCTGGTCCCAGACTCTACACAGTAACAACTTGTGATGCATCACCCGTACGCCAATTTCGCACCCAAGGGTGACACAGTGACTCAATCTCACCCACGAACGCTGGTTTCCCTGTATGCTGGCAGGGCATTGATGAACATGTTGGGACAGGCTAGACAGTGGGGGAGGGGTTCAGGGTGGAGCGCAGCGGAACCCGTCGCTACCGTGAGGCCGGCACTCTGTCAGGCCGACGGTCCGTCACATCCGTTGCAGAGGTGGTAGCTGGGGATCCCAAGCCCTACACAGACCCGCGCGTGATGCACCCATCCCTTGTTGCCAGCCTCAGGAATTCCGCTTGCGGGATTCCGTCAATTCGCGCTTGCGCGAATTGACACGCACTCAGAATTCCGCAAGCGGAATTCGATTCCCGCGCTTGCGCGGGAATCTGGCGGAGCGTCAGCGGAGCCGTTCCCTATGCAGCGCGCCAGCGC